>JBKJRK010000359.1:0-2648 GCA_046593135.1 Tepidisphaeraceae bacterium
CGACGTCGACGGCACGCTCCATGCGATCGACGTGCGGACCGGCAAGACGCGATGGACTTACCATTCCGACGACGGCTTCGAGACGACGCCGCTCGTCGCCGGCGGGCGCGTGTTTCTCGGGGATAACGCCGGCGTCTTTCATGCCGTTAGCGCAACCGACGGCAAGAAACTTTGGACGGTCGACGCCATTTCTTCGATCCACGCTTCCGCCAACGCCCTCGGCGATCGCATTGTTTTCGGCAACGACGGCGCCGAGATCTATTGCCTCGAAGCGGCCGACGGAAATGTGGTGTGGCAGACGACTGCCGGGGATCGCGTGAACGGCGCGCCGGCGATCGGCTGGGGCGCCGCCCTTGTCTCCGGGTGCGACGCCAAGCTCCGCGCCATCGACGTCGCGACCGGCGCAGAGAAGTTCGCCGCCGACCTCGGCGCCCTGAGCCCCGGGTCGCCGGCGGTCCTGAGCGACCGGATGATCATCGGCACCGACCAGGGCCGGGTGGTGTGCCTGTCGGCCGACGGTCGCAAAGAGTTGTGGGCGTACACCGACGTTCAGAATGAAGCGATGGTCTACTCCTCGCCGGCGGTAAGTGACGGCATCGCGGTGGTGGGCGCGCGCGACCGGCAGGTGCATGCGATCGACGTGAACACCGGCAAAGGCGTCTGGACGTTCCGCACCAAGGGCGACGTCGACTCTTCCCCGGCGATCGCCGGCGGACGCGTCTACGTCGGTAGCAAGGACAAACGGCTCTACGTCCTCGACCTCAAGACGGGCGCCAAGCTCTGGGAATTCAACGCCGGCAAGAGCATCTCCGCCGGCCCGGCGATCGGCGCCGGCGTCTTGGTTTTCGGCGACACCGGGGGGACGCTCTACTGCCTCGAAAAGTAGCTGAGACGCCCGCGTCGCCTCTTGCAATCCTCGCCATGTGCGCGAGGCGACGCAGGCGTCGCGGCACGGGTGATCAGTCAAATGCGGTGTTTTGGTCGCACGTCACTTCGCAATCGGCGGCCCGATCGGGACGGGAATAAATTCTTTCACTAGGTTTCCCGTTTTCGCGTCGAACAAGCGAACTTGCCCGTCGAACCCGCCGGTGGCGATGCGCGTGCCGTCGGGGGAGTAGGCGATGGCGTGAATCGTCCCGCGGTGGCCGGAGAGGGTGAGGGTTCGGGCGGCGGTCTTGGCGTCGTAGACGCGCACTTCGCCGACGCTGCCCGCCGCGACCTGCGCGCCGTCGGGGCTGAACGCGACGGCTGTGACCGCCGCGGGCTGGCGCTCGAAGGTTTGAAGGATATTCGTGTCGTTGCGGCCGGCGGTGCGGCCCTGGTTGTCGGAGATTTTATACAGCCGCGGCGTTCCGAGGTCGCCGCCGTAGACCACCTGCTCCTCCTTCGGGTGCCGCGCGAAACTGACGGGCACTTCCAGATGGTTATTGATGTCGTCGATGAACCGCTGGTTTTCCAGGTCGATGTATTTGATCGCCTTGTCCCGGCCGGCGGAGACGAGCCGTTTGCCGTCGAGGGTGAAGAACGTGCCGAGCACCCAGTCGGAATGGGCGCGGAAGTCGAGCATTTGCTTGCCGTCGGCGATGTTGAGCCGTCGGACGATCTTGTCGGCGGCGCCGAAGGCGAGGGTCTTGCCTTCGGGGTCGAAGCTGAGGCCGTAGAGCGAATCCTGGCTGATCTGAAACGTCTTGACCGGCTTCTGCGTCGTGGGGTCCCAGAGCTGTATCTGGCCGAATTCCGCCGGCGACCCGCCGGCGAGGCCGAGCGTCTTTCCGTCATTCGTGAACACGATCGATTCGACCCGCGCCGCCTCCCCGACCAGCCGGCCAACGAGCGCCGAGCCGTCGGCCTTGTGAAGCAGCACTTCGTGATCGCCGCTCACGGCGAGCAGGCTCCCGTCCGGTGAAAATGCCATCGCCGAGATCACCGGGGGCGTGGCGTAGATTGGCGGCTCGACCTTCGCCGTGCCGGGGGCCGGCGTGTCGTCCTTCGCGCCTTCACGGATCCAGCGCTCGATCAACTCGATCTGCTGCTTCGGAAGCGGGTCCCCGTCCGGCGGCATTTCCGGCTCGGGCCCGTTGACCATCTCGACGAGCTTGCTCTTGCCCGGATCACCCGCGACGACGGCCGACCCGTGCTTGCCCCCTTTGACCAACGCCGCGTGCGTCGTCATGTCCAGATCGCCCTTGAGCTTCTCCGGCTTATGACACGCGTTGCACGACGCGTTGAAAATCGGGCGGATGTCGTTGTGAAAGCTGACGGGTTTTTCGTCGGCGCGCGTGCTTGTCGAGGAGACGAAGAGCAGAGCCACAGAGACACAGAGGCAAAGAGGCGCCACTGACCGTCGAACGCGTTTTGAGGAATAGATGAACATAGTTTTCGTCTCTGCGTACCGTCATCGAGTATCAGAGCAACCTCTGTGCCTCTGTGGCATCCCCGCATTTCCGCGGTCATTTCACCGTTAACGGAAACGCCGGGCTGTATTGAACAATCGTGTCGTTGCCGATCGTTGTTTCGGCGCGGAGGACCACAAGCCGGGTGCCTTGCTCGGCGTTGCCTTCGGCGGTGAACAGGACGGCGCCGACGGCGTTTCCGGACGGGATCGTGCCGGGCGTCACCTTGAGCGACCGCGCGATCGGCAGCGGCCC
>JBKJRK010000643.1:0-2727 GCA_046593135.1 Tepidisphaeraceae bacterium
TTCACATCCTTCGGTGGCGTGATCTGCCCGTACAGCACCGAGAACCCATGGCAGAAGATCAGCGTCTGCCCGGCGCGAAGGTTCGGCGCGATCTCTTTCTTGTAAATCCCCGGCTGCACCGGGTCGGCCAGCTCGATGAGCAAAATATCGGCCTTCTTCGTCGCCTCCGCGATCGAAAACGCCTCAAACCCGTCGGCCTTCGCCTGCTCGCGCGACTTCGATCCCTCTTCCGCCCCGCGGCACCCGATGATGACGCTGAACCCGCTGTCACGCGTGTTAGCCGCCTGCGCCTTGCCTTGAATGCCGTAACCGAGGACGGCCATCGTCTTGCCGTTCAGGATTGAAGCGTCGACATCAGAGTCGCGGTAAATCTTTTCCATGAAAGTTGCCAATTACGAGTTGCCAGTTGCCCGTGAAGAAAAGCCGCCTCGCCTTTGATGGCAACCGGCAACTCACCACTGGCAACTCTATAGCGAAATCTCCCGATTCACATTTTTGTAATACAAATACTTCGCAGGTTGCGTCCCCGTGGCGTAGAAGCTCTGCGGGCAGTAGGGGCCCATCCAGATGAAGTCGTCTTTCTCGACTTCCATCCACTCGTCGTCGAGGTAATACATGCCTTTGCCTTCGAGTAAGAGCAGGCCATGCTCCATGACATGCGTTTCGACGTACGGCAGACCGTGGCCGGGGTCGAAGGTGAAGATGTTCATGGCCATGTCGTACTGGAGTTCGTCGGGGATGAGCGTTTGCAGGCGCGAGGAGGGATTGCCCGCCCAGACTTCGGCTTTCACTGCTGATGCGGCGCCGAAGTGGCTTTCGAACGGCTTGATGCCGGGCGCGCTCTCGTATTTTTTTCGCAGCACAATCAGGCGCGTCGACTCCGATGCTTTTACATGCAGCCCGACCCCGGGCGCGACTAGACCAAAACTTTCTACGGTGATCGACTGTTTAACCTTTCCGAATGACGCATCCCCGCCGCCGGCGAGGACGTAGTAAAATGTTTCGATCGAGTCATCGGCCGCGAAACTGCCTGCGCCGCCCGTTTTCAGATCGACCAGATATTGCACAAACCCCGCCCCCAGCGCCGGCGACGCGAGGACGCGGACTTCAGCATCAGGCCAGGACGGGAGACGGGACGGGGGATAGCCTTCAAGGGGAAACAGCGCGTATCGCTGTCGAAGGCGCGCACGACTGTAAACCAACTTTTCCGGCGGTCGCATAGATCTCCAGGAGCGCGGCGCAAAGGTATACCGCGGGGAGCGTGCCCTTACAAACAGGGTGCGGGAATGTCCCGGGATGCGAGACCGACCACCGACGACCGCCCTCGCGCCGCTATACCCCGTTTCCCGTCCCCTGTATCCTATGACCATGGCCAAGAAGGGGACGAAGAGGCAACCGGCGGGAACACCGACCACCGCACCCGCACCCCTCACGGGCAAACCGCCGTCTGCAAGACCGTCGGCCCTCCTCGATACCCGCGTCATCTACTGCGGCGACAACCTCGAACAACTCGCCAAGCTGCCGGACCGCTGCGTGGATTTGATCTACATCGACCCGCCGTTCAACTCCAACCGCAACTACGAGGTGTTCTGGGGCGAGACGAAGGAGAAGCGCAGCTTCGAGGACCGCCACGCCAGCACGCAGGCCTACATCGACTACATGCGCCCCCGCTGCGTCGAGCTCGCCCGCGTGATGAAAAAGACCGGTTCTTTCTACTACCACTGCGACTGGCACGCCTCGCATTACGTCAAGGTGATTCAGGACAGTTTTGAACCCCGATTGAACTTCGCCCTTGCTTCGGAGGGACGGCGTGATACCATTTCATTGGAGGGCACGTCACCGAGGGATTCATCCGAGCCTAACCCGCCCATTGGCGGTCGGACTTGTCAGCTGGATTGACGCGCCGAGATCGGAGCACCTTTCAGAGGATGCACATGCGTAACGTATTGCTCGTCGTCGCCGCCTTGCTGGCTGCCGCCGCCGTGCCGGCCCGCGCCGGTTTCGCCCCCGACTTCGTGGGTACCACCCCGTCGGGTGCCAACACCGGGTTCAACTACAATCTCATTTTCGCCGTGATCAACGCTGAGGAGCGGCTTGAGGGTGCCGCCGGCGCCCCCGCCCCGGACGTCATCAACTCCGCCGACTTCCTGACGATCTACGACATCGTGGGCTTCGTCAGCGTCACTGCCCCCGCCAACTTCACCGTCCAGACCCAGTTCGTCGGCGTAAACGGTCCTTTCACGGCTCCCCCCGACGATTTCACCTTGACGAACGTCACGTTCGTCTACAGGGGCCCCGACGTCACGGTCGACACGATCTACACGGGGGTCAACATCGTCTCGAGTGCGAACCTCACCAACATCGGCTTCTACAGCAGCCAGCGGACCGACAACGATGGCCTCGACATCAATCGTAAGATCGGCGAGGTCGGCACCACTGAGGTCCCGGGCGTCGTGCCCGAGCCTTCCTCGCTCTTGCTGGCCGGCCTAGGTTTCCTCGGCTTGGTCGGCACCGCCCGCCGCCGCAGGGCCGCCAAGGCCTAAGCTCCACGTCAACCTCGCCTTGATCGGATTTGTACCCCAGCAGCGCTCTCAACGACATCGTCCTCGACGCCTTCTGCGGCTGCGGCACGGCGCTCGTCGCGGCGCAGAACCTCGGCCGTCAGTGGATCGGGATCGACATTTCGCCCACCGCCTGCCGGGTGATGGCCAAGCGGCTGCGCGACGT
>JBKJRK010000646.1:0-4691 GCA_046593135.1 Tepidisphaeraceae bacterium
ACCGGGCGCGGGGTCTGATTTCTTAGGGTCGGGGGCGGGAGTCGTGGTTTCAACATCCCCGGCAGGTTCGGCCGCGGTTTTTTCCTTGTCCCCGGGTGCAGGTGTCCCCGTCGTCGGCGCGGAAGACCCGGCGGCGGGTGGGCTTCCGCTCACCTTTTCTCCTGCGCCGGCTTCGCCGGAAGGAGACGCCTGGGGCTCGGGTGCCGATTCTGGTGGGTTCGTCTTGTCAGACGAGCCGGACGGCTCCACCCCGGCTGGGGCGGCTTTGGGGATGGGCTCGGGCTGGCCGGGGGAGGGGTCCGGCACTTTCGGCGGCTCGGGATCGGTCGGCGGCTTGGACGGAATCGGCACCCCCGCCGGCTGAGATTCGGGGCGCCCCCCGGTCGGCACACCCGGCGCCTGCGGCGGCAACGGCTCGTCCCTCGCCTCAGCCGTGCCCGCGTAGACGTTCCCGGCTTTGTCCATCACCAGCGCGCTGATCTCGGCTTCCGGCGCGTCGTAAACAATGAAGCTCTCGCCCGACTTCCGATTAATCCGATACACCAGCCCGTTCGGATCGGTCCCGATGTAAAGCAAATCCTTACCGTCGCTGATCAAGCTCAGAAGGTTGTTTTCGTCCGCATCCATCAGCACCCGGCTCTGCCCGGGCCCGGTGATCTCGAAGAGCTGCCCGTTCGGGCCGGTTGCGGCGTAAATTTTGCCGTCGGGCGTCTGGCGAATCGCCCACACGTATTGCACGCCCTCGGCCTTGAACAACTCGACCGGCTTATCGCCGGGTTTGGCCATCTTGAGCACACGCCCGCTCTCACCGCCGGTGCCGATGAGCAGCCCGCCGTCCTTGTCCAGCTCAAGGGCGAACAACTGATTCGCGCCGTCGATCGTCGCCAGTTCAGTGACCTCGTCGCCGGCGATCTTGAGCAGTTGTCCGTGCGGGCCGGTGCCGGCGTAGATCGTGCCGTCGACGGCCTGCACCATGGAATTCACGGAGCTGACCTTCGGATTCTGCTGCAGAATCGTCCGCACGGCCCGCGACAATTTCAGGTCGCCCAGGTTCGTCGCGACGACGTTATCGAACGTGCCGCCTTTAAAATCGGTCTCGCTCGTGTGCGACCAATTGCTGGTGCCTACGCCAAGTACTGGGACCAGCGGCGCAGCCGCCACGGCAGACAGGGACACGAGGAAAAGCTTTTTCATGGATCGATTCTCCGAGGCTTCCGTCTCTCGTAGGGACGAACCTTGTGTTCGCCCTAAACTTCATGTTGCAGGCGACTGAAGGGCGAACACAAGGTTCGCCCCTACTCCACCGGTTCCGGCGCGGGAGGCGCGGGCTGAGCCGGCGGTTCGGGCGGTGCAATGGGAGCCGGCGGCGCCAGCGGCACCGGTTCGGCCGGGGCGCCGCCGTCCGGCTTGGCTTCGGCGGCGGGCATCGGCGCGCCGGGTTTGCCGACTTCCACCTTCGCATTCGCGTCGATGCTGATCACGAACTCCGCAGCCCCTTGCATCACGCTGTCCATGGGGACGGTTTGCGTAGTCGAACTGACGAACCGCGTCGTCCCACTGCGCCCGGCTCCCAGCAACATCTGCCGGCGCGACGACGGCAATTTCGACATCGCCGTTCGACCAATCGCTATGCCGTCGGCCTGGCGCACCAGGCGGACGTACAGCGCGTTCTGCCGGATCGACGTAAAGTCGCGCAGGGCGTCGAACATCTCGTCGACGTTCTCCCCCGTAAACCGAAACGGCTTGCTCGCCTGTTCGTCCTGCATGAACCGCGTCCAGTCGGAAATCACGAGCTGGTAATTCCCTTCGCGCAAGTCTTTTGGCAGCTCGAGTTCGACTGGGATGATGTCTTCTCCGCCGCGGAACCGTTTGAATTCGACGAACGCTTTAAGCGTTTCGCCAGGGAGGTACTTGCTGCGGGGGAGGTTGACTTCCGTGATCTGCGCCAGCTTCGGCTCTGACGAAACGCGGACGGTGCCGCTCACTTTGCTCACCAGTACGCGCTCGAACGGATTGTCGGCCGCCGTCAGAAGCGGCATCCCGATGAAGCGGAACAGATCCATTGCCGCGGCGTTGGCGACGGTGTCGGAAAGCTGGATCGTCTTGCCGTTGGAGAACTGCAGCGCGATGTCGTAGTCGATCGTGTTGTACTGCGGCAGCTCGTTCACGCCGCTCAGCGCCGAGGTGATGGCCATGCCGGCGAGCAGGGGGGTGAAGCGGGGGTGGACGGCGCTGTCGAAGTGATAGTTCACGTCGGCGCTGCCGTCGGTATAGGTGACGCGCAGGTCGATGGGGGCGAGTTTCGGCGCCGGCCCGATTTGCCCGGCGATGCCCACCGAGCGGTCGGCCGTCAGCGTGCCGGCGGGGCCGGACATCGCGCCGAGCTTAAAGCTCGTCGAGAGCGTCGCGACGATGTGGTTGATCGTCCCGGCCCCCATGGGAAACTTGACTTGACCCTCGTTGTTGAACGGGTGTCCGAAGCCCCAGACGCGGCCGTCGAGAACCTCGGTCGTCGTGCCGATCGCCGTCATGTCCATATCGCCAATAAGGAGGGGGACCGCGAGGACGGAGCCGGGCTCGATTTTTGGCGTCGGTTCCCCCTCGGTCGCCTTGCCGGCGCCGCCGGCTTGCAGCATCGTCAGGCCCTGTGCCGTGAAGAGGGGGCCGAACTGCTCCAACATCTTCGGCGACGCGCCCGCCGTCATCAGCGGGGTCGCTAAAGGTTGAAGCTGCATCGCAGGGTCCGCTTGTGTTTTTGCGACCGCGGCAAGCGGGGAAGAAAGCGGCTGTGCGCCAGCTTGGCCGGGATGCGTGTACCGGTGCCACGCGCCAATCGCATCCCGCACCGACCACCTACCGCGCGGCTCTGAGCCGGCGGGTTTCCGCGGCGCGTCTCCAAGTTTGTCCGCCGCGGGTTTAGCACCTTCTACAACAGGGGGCGCCGATCCCGCGGGGATCGTCAGCATGTATTCGATCGGCTGTACCCCCGCGATCGGGTCCTTGCTCAGCGGCCAGCCGTACGCGAAGGCGCCGATCATGCGTTCCTTACCGGTTTCGTCTTCAAGGTAAATCGGCGACCCGCTCATCCCCGCAACGGCTCCCGTATGCTCAAGATTTTGGCCCCGGCACTTGATGAGAATCACGTCGTACTTCGGGTTAAAATTTCGCAGGACGGAAATGACTTCGACGTCAAACCGCTCGATCTTGCTGCCACTGAACACCGACAGCCCGTGGCCGGTCATGCCGGGCTTAACCTCGGCGACGCGCATGTGCCGGGCGGGGTCAAAAACGGTGCTTGGCGGGGAAGCGGGCGTCGTAACCACTGTGGCCGGTGCCGTTTCCTCGCCGCGCAAGGGCACAGCGACTGCCAGCACAACGATAAGAACTGCATGACCAAGCCGCATCAGCACCTCATCGCGGGAAACCCCTGGACTCATCTTTTGGAAAAGCGGTCCCCATCGCCACTGCCCAAAAGGGTTACGTTATTATTTCATCGTAGGTTTGACCCAGTTCCCCAGCAATAAAATCGGGAAGCGCTGAATCATACTGCCAATTGGTGACCGCGATTCTGAAACTCTGGGGCAAACTCGGCCCTGCGGGCCGCCGCTAACCGGCACCCGGGTTTTTCAAAATCGTGTGGCCTGTTTAGAGCCTGATACGACCAAGTCCGGTACGAATCCGCGGAGCTTTACCGTTAAAACTGCGGACGGCGACCCCGGCGGGTTCCCTGCCCGCCCCGTTCCATTGCTCAAGCCCGCCCGCACGTCGGCCGTACGTGATTGTGGGGGCGCTCAAAACAATGGAAATTGACACCGCCCCGAAACCAAACTAATTTCGCCCCTGCTTCCCCGGCTTTGTTGCAGCACGACTCGGATTGCCACGGCGAAGTCGGCCGGAATCGCGTCGCTTTACCCGGACACTCGGCGGGTGCCGCAAGGCGTACGGGCGCAACAGGGAATTCCAGTTTGGCCGATCGGCACGAGACCTCGATCGTCGAAACTCGCATTTCCGACCCGTCACTTGCCTCCCTTCGCCCCGCAGCCGTCCGGATCACGCTTTTACACCTTCGAGAGATTGCACCGTGACCAACGACTCCCGCGAGCGCGCCGAAAAAGTCCTCGGCTACCTGTTTAATAATCCGAACCTCCTCAAGGAGGCCCTCACCCACGCCTCCATCGCCGACAACCGGCTCGACAGCAACGAGCGGATGGAGTTCCTCGGCGACGCCGTTCTGGACCTCGTCATCTGTGAGGCGCTTTACGTCAAGTTCCCGCAGTACCAGGAGGGCGACCTCACCAAGATCAAGTCGGCGGTCGTATCACGCCGGACGTGCGCCGAAGTCGCATTGGAAACCGGCTTGGCGGATTTGCTGATCATCGGCAAGGGCATCAGCTCGCGCAGTGCGATGCCGAGTTCCCTGGCGGCGGCGGTGTACGAGTCGATCGTGGCGGCGATTTACCTCGACGGCGGGTTCGACGTCGTAAAGCAATACGTCTTGCGCACCATGACTTCCAAGCTCGAAGAAATCGCAGCAAACGCCCACCAGCACAACTACAAAGCCATGCTGCAACAGCACGCCCAAAGGGTGCTCGGCGCGACGCCGCTCTACGAACTGCTGGACGAGAAGGGCCCTGACCACAGCAAGTGCTTCGAGGTCGGCGTCGTCATCGACGGCCGGCGGTTCACCAGTG
>JBKJRK010000518.1:0-8238 GCA_046593135.1 Tepidisphaeraceae bacterium
CAGAAGGCCGACGTGATTTGTATCCAGCAAATATCGCTTCACGGCAGCGATTCCCGGTCCGGCTCAAGGTCGGCATCTCGGTCCGCGACGACCTCGCCCATGAGTCGATCGAACTCACCTGCGGGACCCTCCCAGCCGCCAACCGGGTTGAAGTGCGCGCCGGGTTGGGCCGGTGTTGTGGCCTCGTTGGATTCCAGCACGATGATTTCGACGTCCTTTCCAACCAGTCCGGAGAGTTCAGGCAGTTGAGGAATTGGCGAATCGAGACGGCGGTGGATTCGAATCGCGTTCATGCGAGCAACTCCGTCACCACATTACCATGCACGTCGGTGAGCCGGAAGTCTCTTCCCGCGTACCGGTACGTGAACTTTTCGTGGTCGAAGCCGAGCAGGTGAAGCATGGTGGCGTGGAGGTCGTGGACGTGGACTTTGTTTTCGACGGCGGCGAAGCCGAATTCGTCGGTGGCGCCGTGGACGTGGCCGCCCTTGGTTCCGCCGCCGGCCATCCAGGTGGTGAAGCCGTAGTGGTTGTGGTCGCGGCCGTTGATCTTGCCGGCGTTGGAGCCGGGGGTGGGGAGCTCGACGGTCGGGGTTCGGCCGAATTCGCCACCCCAGATCACCAGCGTGTCGTCGAGCATGCCGCGCTGCTTCAGATCCGTTAGCAGGCCGGCGATGGGCTTGTCCCAGCTCGTCGCGAGGTCGCGGTGGTTCAGTTCCAGATCGTCGTGGTTGTCCCACGGCTGGCCGGCGCCGGTCCAACACTGCACGTACCGCACCCCCCGCTCGACGAGCCGCCGGGCGTACATCAACTGCCGGGCGTGAATGCCGTCGCCGTACAGCTTGCGGACGCTTTCCGGCTCGTTGTTGATGTCGAAGGCGTCGCACGCTTCCATCTGCATCCGGTACGCGAGCTCGAAGCTTTGAATCCGGCTCTCGAGTTGGCCGTCCTGCGCCCGCCGCTCCTGATGTTTCCGGTTGAGCCGCATCAACAGATCAAGCTGCCGGCGCTGTTCGCCCGCCGACGCGGCACGAGGCTTCACGTTCGCGATGAGCTTGTCGAGCTCCGTATTCTGCGGATCGAGGTACGTGCCCGCGTAAGCCCCGGGCAGAAAACCCGACTGCCAGTTCTGCGATTCCTGAATCGGGTAGCCGCCGGGGCACATCACCACAAACCCCGGGAGGTTCTGGTTCTCGCTGCCCAAGCCGTAGGTGATCCACGACCCGACGCTCGGGCGGATTTGTCGGGCTTCTCCGCAGTTCATCAGCAGCAGCGACGGCTCGTGGCTCGGCACGTCGGCGTGCATCGATCGAATCACGCACAGCTCGTCGGCGTGCTGCGCGAGGTGCGGGAAAATCTCGCTGACTTCCAACCCGCTCTGCCCGTACTTCTGAAACTTGTACGGCGACGGAAAGGCAGCACCGGTCTTGCGCTCAGTCCTCAGGTTTTCCGTCGGCAACAGCTTGCCCGCGTATTCGGCGAGCTTGGGTTTTGGGTCAAACGTGTCGACGTGCGACGGCCCGCCGTTCATGAACAAGTGAATGACCCGCTTAGCCTTCCCCGCAAACTGCGGCGGCTTCACCGCCAACGGGTTGATCGACCCGCCGGCGGACTGCGCCCGCGCGGGCGGCGCCATTCCCGCGCCCAGCATCGACCCGAGCGCGAACGTCCCCATGCCCATCCCGCATCGGGCGAGCATCTCCCGACGGGTAAGAAACGAATCTTCGAGCCTGGGCTGATGATGCTGCTTCAAGTCAACGACCTTTTCCACTGTAGGGTGTGCTTCAGCACAACGCTTTCTGCCGAACTCTGGAAATGGTGTGCTCAAGCACACCCTACGCCTAATCTACGAACACAAACTCGTTGCTCATCAGCAAGACTTGGGCGTACTTTTCCCACGGGCTCATCGCGGTAGCTGAAGTAGCGGCAAAGTCGCGCTGGGCGTCGGATTCGATGACGCCTTCGCTGCCGGCGGCGGCGATCTGGACGCCGGCGAGGCGGAGGTTGGGGGACCAGGTGAAGCTGTCAAACTCGTTGTCGGCGCGGCATTCGACGATGAAGTCGAGGATATCGCCCTTCTTCACCGGGATGTTGTTTAGGTTTGTGGCGGCGCTGATGCGCTGCACGGTCCAACTGCCGATTTGACCCGATCGACTCGAAACGATCCGGGCGAGGATGCCGTCACCCTTCTCGCCCGAGTGGGCAACAGTCCCGCTGACCGTAACCGTTCCGTCCTCGCGGGCGATCCACCGGCGGATGACCGAACTGTTCGCGTCGACGCCGGGATGCCCGCCGACGGCGGACAAGGCGGCCGATTGGCGATTCAGATCGCTCAGCGTCGCGCCACTAGCCGGTTGCCAGTGGTCAACGACGAACCGCGTGAGCGGCTTGAAATCGATAACGTGATCGCTCGTGGGGTCATACTTGCCGCTGCCGTACCGCCACGGCGTTGCGCTGGCGATCGCCTGCGACTGCTCTTCGTTTACAAACGCGACTCCGTCAGCCGCTTCCTCTGCGGACGGCGTCCGCCCGAAGAGCGTGTGGTAAAGGCGATTGACGCGCTTCGACACGTCCGGCTCGTCCGCCACGTCCTTCCGCGCGGCGACCTGCTGGCTGGCCCGCTCCACGAACGGGCTGTTCATCATGAAAAGCGCCTGCTGCGGCACCGTTGTGAAGAACCGTCCGGGGCTGTGCGTGTCGGGGCTTGCGAAGTCAAACGTGCGGAACATGCCCGGGAGATTCTGGCGGTCGATGTAGCCGTAAATGGTGCGGCGGTTGGTCGCCAGGTCGGTGACGTCGACCAGCCGCCCGCCGGGGGTAACGTCGAGTTGGTTGGCGACAGCGAGGAACGAATCGCGGACCGATTCGAAATCCATCCGCCGGCGGTTGTGCCGCCAGAGGAGCGTATTCTCGGGGTCGGCGGACGCGTAGGTCGCTTCGCCGGGGCTGTCGCTGGCTTGTTGCCACGTCGCCGACAGCATGATGAGCCGGTGGAGCTTCTTGACCGACCAGCCGCCTTCGACGAAGCGAATGGCGAGCCAGTCGAGTAGTTGGGGATGAACCGGCGGGTCGCAGCGGACGCCGAAATCGCTCGGCGTTCGGACGAGCCCCGCGCCAAAATGGTTCATCCAGACGCGGTTAACCATCACGCGCGCCGTGAGCGGGTTTTCCGGCGAGGCGATCGCGCGGGCGAGTTCGAGCCGACCGCTGCCGTCGGTGAATGATTTACGGTCCGGGCCGGAAAGACACTTGAGGAAGCGGCGCGGTGCGACGTCGCCGGGCGTGCCCGCGTTGCCACGCTTGAGGATCGGCGCGTCGCCGGGAGTCGGCGAGTCGTTCAGCACCATCGCCGCCGGCGGGGCACCGGGATCGGTTACGCGCAGCTCGTCGGCCTTTTTTCTCAACTCGTTGAACTGGGCCCGGTCCTCGCGGGGCAGAAAACGCATCCGCTGGTCGCCGGCCGCGTAGAGGGGTGAGAAAGGCCCGTGCAGCACGAGCCGCAAAGCTTCCTTGTCCGCGTCGCCGTGCGGCTGCTCCGCGCTCTCGGCAGCGAAAAGTTGGGCAAAGCGGTCCGCGACCTCGCGCATGCTCGCCGGCGTCGACTTGCCGCGGAACATTTCTATGACAACCGGGTTGATCGGCTTCGTCGGGTCGGGCGTGGAGAAGAGTTGCTCGGTGACGGCCGGCGCCTTCGCCGTGAACTCGCCCGGCGCGATCGCCGCGTACGCCTGCCACGGCGCAAAGATCGGGTCGTGACCGGCTTTGGACGTGCCGAGGAATTCCGACCATCGGATGACGACCCGTTTGTTCACCTCGAGCGTCCCCGCGGGCGTGCCCGGAAACTGCGCCAACATCAGATAATCGGCGACGACTGTCGCCGAGCGGAGGCCGTTGAGGACGTCGTTTGACTTCTGCGTCAGAAACGAATCGACCGCAGCCTCCCGCGCCTGCAATTCTTTCTCGAAGGCGAGGGAGGCGGAGGTCTGTTCGCTGCCGCCGATCGACGGGAGCTGTTGTGGCTCGACGCTGCTGGAGAACACGCCGTACAGGCTATAGTAGTCCTCCGTGGGGATCGGGTCGTACTTGTGGTCGTGGCAGCGGGCACACTGGACGGTGAGGGCCATCGTGCCACGCGTCACGACGTCGATGCGGTCATCAATAATGTCCTGCGGGTTTTCCAGAAACCGCCGGCCGACCGTAAGGAAGCCCATCGCGGCGAGCGGGCGCTTGTCGGCGCCGAGGTCGAGCTTGTCGGCGGCGATCTGCTGGATGAGGAACTGGTCGTAAGGCAAATCTTCGTTGAACGCGCGGATCACGTAGTCGCGGTAGGTGTACGCGTAGGGGAACCGGCGCTCCTGCTCGAAGACGTAGCCTTTAGTGTCGGAGTAGCGGGCGATATCGAGCCAATACCGCCCCCACCTCTCGCCGTAATGCGGCGACGCGAGGAGGCGGTCTACAACCTTGGCAAACGCCTCCGGCGACGCGTCGGCCTCGAACGCCGCAACTTCGTCCGCCGTCGGGGGCAGCCCGACGAGGTCGAAATACGCCCGCCGGATGAGCGTCTGCTTGTCGGCCTGTGGCGCGGGCGTCATGTTCTTTGACTCGAGTGTCGCGAGAACAAACGCGTCGATCGGGTTCTTTGCCCGCGACGCGTCCTTGACGGCCGGCACGACCGGTTCGACGGGCTTCTTAAAAGCCCAGTGTTCTTCAGCACCCGGGAAGACACCGGCATGGGCCGATTTTTTCCCCGGCTCCGACTTCTCCGCTTCGTTCCGCGGGTCGGGCGCCCCCTGCTTCACCCACTCTTCAAAATCCTTCACCTGCTCAGGCGTGAGCGCGTCTTTTTCCTTCGGCGGCATCGCGGCGTCGGGGTCGGTCCGCTGGATCATTTTGATCAGCGGGCTCTTCGACACGTCGCCGGGCACAACGGCGGCCTCGCCCGATTCGCCACCCTTACGCAGGGCGTCGCGGCTATCGGTGTAGTATTCGGCCTTCAGCTTCTTCGCCTGATGGCTGTGACACGCGTAGCACTTCTCGACCAACACCGGCCGAATTTTCTTCTCGAAGAACTCGATCTGTTCCGGCGTCGGTGCTTTATCCTGCGCCAGGGCGGCGCGAGCCGGGGCCAGCGCGACCGCGAGCAATGCGCCCGCCGTCGCCAGTCGTGTGATGTGTCTAAACCGCCGTTCAATCATGATGCCTCCGTTCCCGTGTTTCGCCTGTCGCGTCCCCCATTGCTAAATCGGACGAGACGCGTCTTCGGCACGATCGGAACCGGCTGATGGGCCGTGGACCGTTTCACACTGCGGCACTTAGCCCTCACACCTTCTCATAGTCAGTCCGAGAGCTTGTGTTAGTTGGAATCGCACAGCCTCTTTGCCGGAGACGTGGCACGATTGCGACAAAATTTTGTAATTCCAGATAAATCAATGACTTATACAGTTGTGACGTCGAGCTACTTGCGGGACCGCCGCCGGTAATGGGCAATAGCGCGATGAGAGCGCACTCGGCGGGGCCGCACACACACCGGCGTGACATCCGCCAGACGCTTGCTTACATTGCCCACGCTGATGATCCCGGTGGCTGGGATTCGGCACCTGTGAGGAGACAACATGCGGTTCCACAACACGATGACGGCGTCTTTCGCGGCCTTGGCCCTGCTGGCCGGGAGCTTGAGCCTCGGTTGCGGGTCGGAGGACGAATCGCACGGAAAAGCCGGCGAATCCCACGGTGCTGAAGCGCACGGCGCCCCTGCCCTCGTCAGCACCGCCGGCACAGGGGCGGGCATCGGCACCGGCGAGATGACCGGCACCGGCGCCGGCCGGATGCGTTCTAACACTGGAGTCAGCGGCATCGGAGAAAGCGCCGCCGCAACTGATGGCGGCGCCAAGAAAACCGAAGCACCCTCCCCCACCTCTTCCCCTGCCCACCCTGACCCCGCGGTGGCCAAGTGATTGTCTCCGCCGACGCCCGCCGGCGCCCGGCCACCTTTGACCGTCAGATATATTTCGATGGTTCGATCAATTGATTCGTCGCAAAATAAGTACTTTTGAAGCCTCGCTCGCGAATGTGTGGTATAATCCACCCGTCTGAGGGCGACACCTTCGCAAAAACGTTTCAATCCCAGGACCTCGACCTGATTCCAAGGACAAATTCGGACCGACGAGCGCGGCAGGATGCCCGAGCGAACCCTCAAAATTCTCGTCGTTGAAGACCACGGCGACACCTCGCGGGTGATGGCCCGGCTCCTCCAAAGCCACGGCCATGAAGTTCGCGTCGCCGAAGGGGTGCGTACCGCCTTGGCCGTCGCCGAAAGCGAAACGATTGACCTGGTCATCAGCGACATCGGCCTACCGGACGGCAACGGCCACGACCTCATGCGCCAGATCCAGGCCATCCGCCCCACCCGCGGCATCGCCCTCAGCGGCTACGGCAGCAGTGAAGACGTCCGCCAAGCCAAAGACGCCGGCTTCGCCGCCCACGTCACCAAGCCGGTCGATTTCATTAAGCTGAAAACACTGATCGATGAAGTGGCCTGACAAACGCAACGTAAAGCGCAAGCTATAAGAAAACGGGAAGATTGAAACGCGACAAGACGTGCGCGCGTGTGGACTTCTTTACGTTTTACGTTTCGCCTTTAAGTCTGCGCCGTCCACGTCCCGTCCGGGTCTGCGTTTCGGAACGCGGCTCGTATTTTTGCGACGACATCATCCGGCAGCGGGCCGTTCTCGGCGTAAGCGACATTGCGCAGAGCATTTTCGAGCTTCGTCGTGCCGATGATCGCGCTGTGCACGCCCGGCTGACTGAGCGTGAACCGGAACGCCAGTTCCGGCCAGGCGCCTTCGGGGGAACCGGAGAGCCCGAGCTCCGCGGGATTGAGATTCATGCGACGCAAGCGATCGGTATAGGTCTTGGCGTAGGTACGGTAGAAGCCTTCCTGCTCACTGAGTTGTTTCCACGCCGCGTTGGCCACGGGCCGCTTGGCGAGGACGCCGACGTCGTGCCGGCTGGCGACGGGCAGGACCGTGTCGATGTTGGCTTGATCCGCAATGCTGACGGACGTTTCCAGTACCGCCACCTCAGGCATCGCCGCCGCGTAAACGGCGGCCTCGCCGTCACCGGAGTATCCGGCGAAACGAATTTTGCCCTCCTCGCGCGCCTCGACCAATGCGGCGACCGCGTCGCCGCGCTGCAACGTTTGAACGTCGCACGAGTGAAGCAGCATCACGTCCAAACGGTCGGTGTGCAGCCGGCGGAGCGAGCGGTCGATCGTTCGACGAATCACGTCAGCCGAAAACGGCTCCCCCTGAACATCCTCCAGCGGCCGCCCGCATTTAGTCACGAGGATAAACTCGTCTCGCCGGCCGCTTATCGTTTCCCCGATGACCTCTTCCGACCCTTCGTACCCCGCCGCGGTATCAATGAGATTGACGCCCGCGTCGAGCAGCGCATTCAATATTCGCGCGACGCGGTCACGATCCGTTTGGAGCAACCCGATCGGCGCCGCCCCGAACCCCAGCCGCGATATCTCGAATCCCGTCCGGCCAAACGTCGTTCGATTCATGCCGGATAATAGGCGTAGAGGAAAGGCAAAATGTGCCGCGGACGTGCACAGATGTGGACGCGTAATACGGATTCCATCCGATTTCCGCGCCCGGAATAGATCCCGGTTCGCGGCCGCCCGCAGAGCGGCAGGTCATCTTCGACGCGCGAGAATTAACTGGAATCCGTCTAAAAGAGCGACGCGGCCGCGCCTGCTACTGTTCGATCAGCCCTGCGGTGTAAATTCCTGCCCCGCCCTTTGGCAAGAGTCCTGCAACGACCTTGGTCGGGTCGAAATCGTTGACCTTTTACGGCGACACCTTGGCGCCTTCGTCGATCCACCGGCGTACGAGGGCGATCTGTTGGAAGTTCAGCACCTCGCCCTTTGGAGGCATCAGCGAATCGGCGAACTCGCCCTTGCCTTCGATCATTTTGACCAGGCGGCTCTCGTCGGCCCTGCCCGGCTGGATCGGCACCGCGCCCGAATCGCCGGCGGCGAAGAGGTGCTCGCGCGTGTCGAGGCGGAAACCGCCCTTCTTTTTCGCCTCGTTATGACACCGGACGCAGTTGGCGGCAAAAATCGGCTCGATGTCGCGGGCGTAGTCGATTTGCCCGCCACCCAAAAGGACGTCTTCCACGGGAGCTGCCGTCGCCAAAGCCGAGGCCGTTTTAACCGGTAGGGCCACCGGCGGCGCGGGG
>JBKJRK010000602.1:0-10646 GCA_046593135.1 Tepidisphaeraceae bacterium
CCCGAGGGCGGCAGCATCGTGCAATTCGGGCGATTCGTAGTGCGCATCGACACGGTCGATCACCGTTTCGACGGCGGACAACAACGTCGCGCGGGCCGCCGTCGAAACGGTGATCGACCGTGTCGATGCGCACTACGAATCGCCCGAATTGCACGATGCTGCCGCCCTCGGGCGTCTGGAGGCGCTTTTGTTTTCCGCCTTCAACGAAGTTTATCCCCGGCTTTGCGCGTCGCTTCGTTACCTTGGGGTCGACGCCACGGCGCCTGATCCGGCAGATCTCAAGGCGCGGCTCGGCCGCGAGGTGACGAACCACGCGGCCACGCTCCTGGACAGCGTCCGCTTCGCCCGCATCCGCGCCGGCCGCTACCACTTTTACCTCAATGCCCCGAAACATTTCGACGCGGACTGGCTGCTGGCCAATGAGTTCGTCTGGCTCAAGAAGCTGGTCCTTCCGGTGCGACGCGCTGTCGCCGAAATCGTGGGCGACGTGGAACTGTCGCTTGCGGAATCACTTCGACAACTCGGCGTCATCGTCGAACCGTACGAGGTCCAGGTGATCGACGCCCTAACTCGCCTGGCGTCCCACGGCGACCGGTCGTCGGGCCCCCGCGAGGCCTTCGCGCCGGTCGTCGAAATGTTCCCCACGTATTACCGCCTGTTGGAGCGCGCGCTGAGCGCCGTATTGAGCGAGGACCGATGCCCGGCACGCTGATCCATACCGAGTCGGGCCACGTGGTCCCGGCGATGTGCGAGGAACTGACGTCGCACCGCCGCGCGCGGAAAGTTTTCAGACTCACGGCAAACGTCGCCGCGGCGGGCCGGGCAGCGCTCTTCGTGCTGGCGCGGCCAAGCGCATCACCAAGGGCATCATCCGCGCCCAGAAGAAAGTCGAAGAACGGAACTTCCTGGCGCGCAAGAACCTCCTCGAGTACGACGAAGTGATGGACCACCAGCGCGGCAATTTTTACGGCACGCGCCAGCGCGTGCTCGAGGGCAAGGAAGTCGACACCGTCATCTGGGAGATGATCGGCGACGCCATCACCGACGCCGTCGACAAGTACATCACCCAGGACTACGTCGCGGCCAACGTTGCCGAATGGGTGCGCGTGAACTTCGGCGTCACCATCGAACACGACGACCTTCGCGGCCTGCGCCGGATCGAGGACCTCGAGGATTACATCAAGGGCCAGGCCCGCGTCGACGTCGAAGACAAGATCGGTCGCGGCCTGACCGAATACATGGGCGAAGACGTCACCGACGACCCGTCCGACTGGGACACCAAAGGCTTAAGCTCGTGGGCGATGAGCCAGTTCGGCGTAAACATTTCGCAGTCGCAGATCAAGAAAATGACCGCCAAGGAAGTCGAAGAGCGGATGAAGGAAGCCGCCCTGGAGCAAATCGAAAAACGCGACGTGGCGGCGCTTTCGCGGTACCTGGAGCCCCTGTTTGCCGAGCGGGAACTCGCGGGCTGGGCCAAGGACAAATTTGCCGTCGACGTGTCGCCGAAGGAAATGGTCGTCGAGTCCGCCCGCGACGCGAACCAGCGGCGCCCGGCCGAAGAGATCGTCGACCTGATCGACAAGCGCGCCCGCGAATCGTACGCCCGCCGCGAGGTAGAGTACCCCGTCGACCACGTGCTGACGTTCGCCTCCGGCGGCGAGGGCGTCGAGCGGATCGAAAACCCCTACGCCGCCGACTACATCCGCCAGTGGGCGAAGGCCAAGTACGACGCCGATCTCAGCGAAACCGACGTCCGCGGCCAATCGCTCCGCAAGCTGCGTGACCAGCTGATCGGCCTTCAGGAACAGTTCTTGCGCGACGGGAAGGTGGAAGCGGAGATCGAATCGCTCATCGGCAGCCATACCGAGTCGACTGCGCTTTCGCAGGCCGTGCGCCAACGGTTCGGGGTCGTGGTCACGGGCGACGACATCGACGCGGCCGGGGTCTCGGCCAACGGCGACGGCCGGGCTTCCGGCGTGCGCGACCTGCTCGTCCGCCGGGCAAAGCAGTCGCTCCGCCAGGAGCTCACCGACCTCGAGCAATACGTCCTCATCCAGATCTTCGACCAAAGCTGGAAAGACCACCTCTACGCGATGGACATGCTCAAGGCCGGCATCGGCCTGGTCGGATTCGCCGAAAAAGACCCGCGCGTGATGTACAAGAAAGAAGGGTTCCGCTACTTCGAGGAAATGATGGCGGGCATCCGCGACAAGGTCACTGACCTGATCTTCCGCGCCCGCGTCGTCGGCCAGGCGCAGGCCCGCAGCGCCTACCGCGAAACCGCCGCCGTCCACGAAGACGCCGGCGGCTACGGCGTCGGCGAAAACGTCCGGCAAACCGCCGGCGTCCTTGGCACCGGCGGCGAACCCGCCGCATCCGAAGAACACGCCGAGGGCGGCTCGTCGGAAGAAGCCAAAGTCAAAACGATCGTCCGCGAAGCCCCGAAAGTCGGCCGGAATGATCCTTGCCCCTGCGGCAGCGGCAAGAAGTACAAGAAGTGCCACGGCGCCGAGGTGGCGTGAGCATCAAATAGAAGCCGAAGCCGAAGCTCTCCGCCCGAGGTGATCGCCGGGCCGCGGGCGATACGGATTTCAGTTGATTCTCGCGCGTCGAGGACGACCTGCCGCCCTGCGGGCGGACGCGACGCGGGATATATTCCGGGCGCGGGAATATACGGACCGGGATTAATCCTCGCGCAGTTCAGGGCCGCTGAAGCGGCCCTGCCGGCGGAAAATTGAGACGTGACGCGCACGGATTAATCCCGATCCGTATGAGTTGTACTGCCGAAAATCGTGCAGGGTCGCAGTCGATGACTGCGACCCTGCTATGCGAATGCATAATACGGATTCCGGTTGGTTCTCGTGCGTCGAGCGCGACCTGCCGCCCTGCGGGCGGCCGCGAACCGAGGATAGGGGGCGCGGGACGTATCAGACATTTCATCCGCGAGTCCCGGCTCTACGGAACCATCAGCCGTTGCCGCCTTGGTTGTCCGTGCGGGTGATGCCCCGATTGAGGGGCGGGTAGTAGTCCCAATACCTCAGATCAGGCGGCATCACGTAGCGGGGCACGAAGCCCCAGGTGCCCTCGCCGAACGTAGAGCCGTCGTTCAGTTTACCGAGGATGACGCCGCTGTTGTCGGAGACCCAGCGCCAAATGAGGCCTTGTCCCGGCTGAATGTGACCGACCACCGGACCCTCCACCGCATAGGTCGTGTAGTTGTAATTTCCGTGCATCGGGAAAGGTGCTCCGAGCGGCACCGTTTGCTGCCACGTGCCGGACGACGTGTTCTCAAAAAACGGCTGCACGCCGCCGAGCTGATTGGGCACGTAGTCGTTCATGCATCGGGCGTAGAGTGCGAGCAGGAAGATCCGCCCGTCTTTCCCGAGGGCGTCGTTGTATTGCGCCGGGGTGCAATCGCTCGTGTGAACGATCGTGGTTGGCTGGAGGTAGTTGATGTTCGCCCACCCGCACTTATTGGCATAACCCCGGGCATGCCCCCAACGATAGTCGCCGGACGAGTTGTCCGTGTTGTAGGTGAATTTATCGTTATCGAACAACGTGCCGATGACGAAAGTTTGCGGCGCCGAGCGAATGTAAACGCTCGAGCCGGGGCCGACTTTCTTGGTAAACCAGGCTCCTGCCGATGCGCTTGACACGCATGTCGCAGACACGGCGAATCCGACTAGAGTTAACAACGCCTTGCGCATTCTTAGGCTCCCGGGTGATTGCACCCAAAAAGAGATATGGAGATATGTAATCCGGAACAAGGAAACTGCGAGTCCGGCGAAGCCATCAGCCGTTGCCGCCCTGGTTGTCCGTACGCGTGATGCCCCGGTTAAGGGGCGGGTAATAGTCCCAATACCTCAGGTCAGGCGGCATTACTCCGCGGGGAATGAAGCCCCAGACGCCGTTGCCGAAAGTAGAACCGTTGTTCAGCCTGCCGAGGATGACGCCGCTGTTGTCGGAGACCCAACGCCAGAAGAGGCCTTGTCCCGGCTGGATGTAACCGACCACCGGGCCATCCATCGCATAGCTAAAGTAGTTATAATTCCCGTAAACGGGGTAAGGTGCGCCGAGCGGCACCGTTTGCTGAAATGTGCCGTCTCCGTTGCCATCCCCAAAGAACGGCTGCACGCCTCCGAGCTGGTTGGGTACATAATCGTTGACGCAACGGGCATAGAGTCCCAGCAGGAAGATCCGTGCATCTTTGTCCCCAGCCGTGCTGTATTGTGCGGAAGTGCAATCGCTCGTATGAACGACCGTGGTTGACTGGAAGTAGTTGATATTCGTCCACCCGCACTTATTGGCATAACCCCGGGCGTGACCCCACCGGTAGTCGCCGGACGAGTTATCCGTATTGTAGGTGAACTTTTCGTCTGTAAATAAGGTACCAATGACGAACATTTGGGGACCCGTGCGAATGTAAACGCTCGAGCCGGGGTTAACTTTCTTTGTAAACCAGCTTCCTGCCGACGCATTTGACACGCATGTCGCAGACACGGCGAATCCAATTAGAGTTAACAACGCCTTACGCATTCTTAGACTCCCGGGTGATTGCACCCAAAAAGAGATATGTAATCCGGAACAAGGAAATGTGAACGTGAAGGCACGATAGGCGGGGATTTTTCCGCTGTCAGTAGGCGGCTTTCGCCGAAGCCGCTGCGATTCTCCCTTCCGCCGGCCCCGGGGCGTTACGCCATTCGCTTCATTTAAGCCGCACCATTACCTCTTCGCTGCCCGATTCGGTTTTGGTGTCATCCCTAAAATGAGCAACTAAGGCCGTGCCTTGGAAATGCAACGTTTCCGCCCGCCACGAAATCGTTGATGTCAGCTCTTCTGCGAAGGCTGACGTCCGCAAGTATACATCTTTTCTTATTCTTTTCAATCGTTAATTTTTGCGACTCGGTGAGAGACGATGATCGTCGCTCGAAATCGGCCGTGAGGTGCCGGGACCGGGCGAGGGGAATGCGCCGGCGTTCACGCAATTGCCAGCACTGTCGGCGGCGGCGTGACCTTGCCGTCATTTCGAAGCGGCGGCTTCCCAGTCGATGCGCTTGGCGTCGCCCCAGAGGTTATCCAGGTCGTAGAACATCCGGGCTTCGGTGCTGAAGACGTGGCAGACGACGTCGACGAAATCGATGACGATCCACTGGCTGCTGTCGTCGCCGTTGCGGGAGATCTTGAGGTGGCCCTGGGGCTCGGCGATTTCCTCGAGCTGGTCGCAGACGGCGCGCATCTGGCGCGGGCTGGTGCCGGTGCCGATGACCATGAAGTCGGTGATGGGGGACAGGCCGTCCATGTCGAGGACGACGACGTTGTGGGCGCGCGTGCTGGCGAAGTGGCGTGCGGCTTCGATGGCGAACTGCCGGGCGGCGTCGAGACGCTGTTTCTGCTGTTCGTCGGTGGAACGCGGTTTCAGGGTCGGGCTCGTTCTCGTTCTCGTAGCGATGGCTCACCTCCAAGCCGGGCGGAGTGCCAGGCGCATCCGATCATAGGCGCCACGCCGGGCGGGTACTACCGCCGATTGTAATGCCGGGCAGACGGGCGGGACGGCTGTAGCATTAGCGGTTTAGCTTGCCGGCCTGGCCGCCAAGTCGATTTGCTTAAGGCGTTCGAGGGCCCGATTGATGTACAGTTGGTATTCTTGGCGGTCGGTCCAGTTTTCGTCGGTGTTCTCCCCGCCGCGGCGGGCGACTTCGCCCCACACGCCGTTGATGATCCGGAGCATGTCTTCCTCGGTGACGGCCGTCACCGACCCCGGCGGTCCCGTGCCGACAGTCGCCCGGGTAACGCCCCGCGGCAGGACGGCGGCGGCAACGGCGTCGGAGGTGTAGTAGCGGACGGCCGTCAGGGCGTTGTCGCGGATGGAATCGCGGTAGTGCCGGGCGGCCGAATTCAACCACTTGTTGCGATCGACCGTCGCCCGCATCGCCCGCAGGTAGTCCGCGTCTCCGGCGGCCAGGCCGCGCATGCCGAGCATCGTGTCGAGGTGGTTGGCGTACAACGCCCGCTTGGTCGCGTAAGCGGGATTGCTCAGGTGCCGTTCGTATTCGGCGGTCGAGTCGTCGGCGAGACGCACGCACATCTCATAGCAATGAATCAGTTCGGGCAGGAGGTCACGGTCTTTGAACGGCGTATCGATCGACAATGCCGCGGTGGGCAGTTCCTGGTCCAGCCGGTCAAACGGGGGCTTGATCCCGAGCGCCTTGAACTCCAGCCGCCGGCCTCGTTCCCATTCTTCTTCAGCCCAGCCTTTGAGGGTAAGCGCGGGCTGACTGTCCTGGACCGATTCGCTGATTTGCAGTGGTTTTTGCTTCAGGACGTCCATGAGCACTTGCGAGCGCTTGTGGTAGTTGTAACCGAGCGCGTAAGTCGAGACGCCGAAGGGGAATGGCTCGTACTTTTTGAGGAATTGGAGTTCAGAGCCGTCGTATTCGCCGTTCCCGCGAATTTTTTCAGCAGAAGGGCTCGGCTTCAAATATTTTTCGAGAAGCTTGCCCTTGGGGTCCAGAAGCGAATCGTGAGCCAGTCGCTGAAGCCCCGGCTGGCCGCCTTGCGGGGCGGCCTGCTCGCGGTATCGCGTTTCGTTTCGAATTCGCTCACGGTAATAGGACCGCTCGGGGTAAGAATTACCGAGCTTATCGGCGTAGATGCGCCCAATCTCTCGCAGGATGTTGAGGTTGTCCGGGCGCTCGGCGTCAACGTTCTGGCCGTAGTCGAGGGCGTCGAGGATGACGGTGTATTTGTTGGCCAGGCCCACCATCTGCACGCTGATGTTGTAAGCCTTGTTCCAGATTTGAAACAAATGGACGGAATCGAACTCCGGCTGGAGACGGCGGATCCAATCGATCTGGGTGTCGAGGCCTTGGAGGTCGCGCTCGCTCTTTTGAGATTCACTGTTGGCCCACAGGATCATCACCAGCGGGCCGCGCAGCCCGCCGAGCAGCAGGGCCAGCGCGTAGGTGTCCAGGCCGGCGAGCGACTGGTTTGAGGTCGTCGTGCGGCGTGAGCCGGGCGAATGATTTTCCTGAAAGCGCGTTCCGACGTGCCGCATCAAACCCGCGGCCAGGAGCGAGACGATCAGGACGGCAACGGTGGCGGACCGCCCGGCGCGACTGCCGCGCTGGAGTTCCGCGCCGTTGCCGGCCGGGCCCGTGGGGCGGCTTGCGGGGGTTAGGTTGCGGGGAATCGAGGTTGTCGCGTCGACCGGCTCATTCATGGCGCGACCTCCTTCCGCTTCAAGACAAGGTACGCCAGGATCACCATCGGAACGCCGTACCCCAGCAGCACAACGCCGGGGCGAGTGAACCGCGAGATCGGAACGCTGATGCCGCGTTCGATGTCGGTCGTCGCCTCGAAGCTGGAAATGTCGGGCAGGAACGCCGACACGACGGTCAACACTTTCCCCAAGGAGTCGATCATGTTCCGCGCGAGACGGGCCTTCGCCGCGTCTTCGGTCTGGCCCGTCATCATAGACCCCATGCCGCCCACGTCGCCGATCTGTTCGACTCCCCACCGCCCCAGCAGCAGCACCAGCGTCAGGACGACCGCGATCGGCCAGGACACGAACGTGCTGCAAAACACCGCGATGGACGCGACGAGGATCGACATGAGCCACAGGATCAACAGGCTCTTCACGAGGTTGAACGCGAAGCTCCGCGACGCCGTGGCAAGGGCGACCGAATCCGGCTGAACACCGAGCCATTGGCCGGGCGTCAGGACGCGGACGAGCACGTCGAACTTTCCTTCGGCGGGGAAAGCGCCGCGCGGGACGTTGACGTAGTTAATCCGGTTGTTTTCCGGGCGGAACGGGTAGGCCGTGGAGACGACGCCGGTTTGAAGGTTGCGGATGCGAAGCTCGGCGACGGGAAGAACTTCGACGTCGCCCTCGGAATCTCCGCTGCGCTCGATGGCGGTCTTGATCTCGAACGTGACTTCGTCGCTTGCCTTGGCGACGGCGGTGGCGTCGTCAAAGTGGTACACGGCGACACCGCCAAAATTTTCCGGGCCGCCGAACAACTGCTGCCCGTACCGCCCGAACGTGCCGACGACGGCGGGGGACAGGGAGTCTGCCCGCGGCTCAAACGTGAGTCCCGGCGAGTTGTCCGCGTTGATGACCTGAAGCACCAGCGGCTTATTGCCGACGGCGTACTCGACGGCCGGGCTGATGGCCTGCACCTTTACGACAAACGCGCCTTCGCCAAACATCCTGTCGAGGGCCGCGGGCGACAGCGGAATTTCCACCGGTCCCGACGGCACGGGCAACTTCACGTTCTCGCCCTCGTTGACATCGGCGGCGGGAAGCAATTCGCCGCGGGTGCTCTCGACGGTGACCGTGAGAAGCGGCACGGGTCGCGTTGTTTTCGTGGCGGTCGACGGCAGGGTAGCAGGGGCGGTAGTGGGCCGGGTCGCGGCGCCTTCGTCCTCGGTCGGGATGCGGCTCTGTTGAATCGTTTCGAGTTCCAGCGGCGTCGGCTCGCGCACCGTGACCGGCAGGTTCACGATCAGCGAAACCCGCCCGCCGGTCTTGATCGCTTCCTCGACCGCCGGGTAGTCGTTCGGGCTGAATTGAAACGGCAGGGCGAATCGCTGTCCTTGCCCGCCGGCCATCCAGCGCGGCTGGCCCTCTTCGGGGACGCGAGACAGCAATTCGAGCGAGCTCGGAAGGGTCATCGCCTTGGCATTGAGGAGTCCCGCCTGCTGGTAATATTCGAGCGTCGGGCGGTTGAGCGCATCGGCCGGTAGGGTGCGGAGGGTTTCTGAAACCGACGAACCCAGCCGCCACGCCCGCACTTGAAGGTACGCGTACGTGAAGACGCCCATGATGAGCAGGATGGTCGCCGAAACCTTCGCGAAGCCCCAGATTTTTCCGAGCACGATCTCCAGCCGGGTCGTCGGTTTTGTGACGATCGTGTAGATGACCCGGCTCTCGATTTCCTTCGGCAAGTTGGTGGAGGCAAGGATGATGGCGACGAGGGTCACGATCAGGCCGGTCGCGAAAATGCAGATCTTGGTCGTCTGGCGGATGGCGTCCTGGGGATCGACTGCGTTCTGAAGCTGGCTGACGACGATCGCGCCGAGAATCGCCAGCGGCGTGATCCACAGCACGCGGCGGCGGATGGATTCGGCGAACGACACCGACGCAATCGCGGAGATGCGCACCAGGCTCAGCCGGGCAAGGTCGCGCAAGCCGAAAGCGAGGAATGCGACCACAATTAAGCCCAGCAGAACCCAGCCGAGCATCGCCGTCTGGCCCTCCCCGACCGCGGCGAGGCTCATGTACCGGCTAACCATCGCGTCGACTCCTGTTTTCGTTCGGCTTGCCGCATTTCGCCTGCATTTCTTAGTCGAGCGGGTTCATTGCCCCTTGGCAAGACAGCTTCGATTACTCCAACTGGTCTTACCCGCTCGCTCGCGGTCTTTGCGGCAAGGCCGTTCATGCGGTTCGCTCGCCGGACTCCACTGCCCGTGCCGCGTTGCCGTTGCCGCCGACGGGGGCAATTCCGCCCGGGGTGTTTTCACGCACGATGCGGATGAACAAGTCTTCCAGCGTGGTGGTCGGGTGGGTCACCTCGGCGCCCGTCACGCCCATGCGCGTCAGGAACTGGCGCGTCTCTTCGATCTGCTGCGGCGACATCCCGCTGGCTTGAAACTGCGTGACGTCTTTTTTCTGGAGGAGGTCCCGCACGTCACCGAGCGTCTGCATCTTGCCTTTGAACAGGATTGTGATCCGGTCACAAACGTCCTGCACGTCGGCGAGCAGGTGCGAGCACAGCAGAACCGTCTTGCCCTGCGCCTTCAGCGAGAGGATGAGGTCCTTCATCTCGCGTGTGCCGATCGGGTCGAGGCCGGTGGTCGGCTCGTCGAGGAGAATCAGGTCGGGATTGTTAATCAGCGCCTGGGCGAGGCCGATGCGGCGGGCCATCCCCTTGGAGTATTCGCGCAGTTTGCGTTTGCGGCTCTTGGCGTCGAGGCCGACGATGTCGAGCAGTTCTGGGACACGCTTGTCGAGCGTGCGCTTCGGAATCTTGAACAGCCGGCCATAAAAGCGGAGGGTTTCTTCGCCGTTCAAGAATCGATAGAGGTAGGATTCTTCAGGAAGGAACCCGATCTTTTCGTTGATCGTGGTACTGCCCGCCGCGTGCCCGAGGATGGATGCCCGGCCCTTCGTCGGGAAAATCAGGCCGAGCAGGAGCTTGATCGTCGTGCTCTTGCCCGAGCCGTTGGGCCCGAGCAGGCCGAACACCTCGCCCCGGCGGATGGTCAGGTTCAGGTCGTCTAACGCCGTCACCTTCGGGCGGCCCCAGAAGTCACGGTAAACCTTCGTCAGGTTTTCGGTATGAACGGCCTCGTTGTCCGCGGTTGGCATGGTGTGATTCTAAAGGAGGGCGCACGATTCTGAAAACATTCAGTTGACGGTTAGCGCCGGCCTTGCAGAGCAGTTACGCGGGTGAGCCTCAGGATCTCAGTCATCTACTTTAATCCTGATGACCCGGCCGGCGTGCCGTGACGCCGAGCCGCGACATCCGTACACACGCGCATTCGGACGCGAAGTGGCACGCGAATCGCCGGTGCGGCCACGCTCCATGTTGCTTACTTAATAACCCGCGGCTTCGAGCGCGACCGGCGGCGGCGCTTCTCACTGG
>JBKJRK010000631.1:0-6269 GCA_046593135.1 Tepidisphaeraceae bacterium
CCGTGGGAGCGCTAACGCGGCGAGCAAGCTCGCGGGCTACACGAAAGTTTCCTTGCTCAAGAGCGACGGCGCGGGTATTTGTCGGATCCATATTCAGTCGAATTCGCACGCCTGTTCATTTAACGGCCTTCCGTAATCCATTGCTCCACAAGTTTTTACGAAATCGGGCCGTAAGCGACATTCCCGCCGGGTTAAGGTATGATAGTGATTGAAACGGCCATTTTTTTGGCCGGCAGGAGCGGTATGCCCCGGATCGGAATCTTGGTCGTCGCCTTCAACGCGGAATCGACGCTGCGCAGCGTGCTCCACCGCATCCCTGAGCCGATCGTCGAGAAGATCGACGAGATCTTCATTTTCGACGACGCCAGCGCCGACAGTACCCATGACGTCGCCCAAGCCTGTAAAGAAGAGCTTCCTCACGCAAAGCTGTCGGTCTTCAAGAACCCGGTCAATTTGATGTACGGCGGCAACCAGTCCAAAGGCTACCAGTACGCCATGGAGCGGGGGCTTGACATTGTCGTTTTGCTCCACGGCGACGGGCAATACGCGCCGGAGGTCATGCAGGAACTGTTGACTCCGCTCGAGCGGGGTGAAGCGGACTGCGTAATGGGCTCACGTATGATGGTGAAAGGGGCCGCCCTTCGCGGAAACATGCCGATGTACAAATACGTCGGCAATAAAATTCTTACCTTCGTCGAGAACAAGCTGATCGGTACAAAGTTCACCGAGTTCCACAGTGGCTACCGCGCCTACTCGCTGGCCGCGATGCGGAACATCCCGCTCGGCCGGCTGACCTATAACTGGCACTTTGATACGCAGATCATCATCGAGTTTGTGAAGAAGGGTTTCCGCATCAAGGAAGTGCCAATCCCCACCTATTACGGCGACGAGATCTGCCACGTCAACGGAATCCCGTATGCGCTGAATTGCATGTGGCAGGCGATGAAATACACCACTCTGCACCGCTGGAAGCGGGCGGCGGATGATCGGCGTTCGAGCGACGGACAGGGCGGGCGAAAGAACAATGGTCCATTACCGAGTGCATCGCGACCCGAGGAGCAGCCATCAGCAGATCTCCAGGCTCGTGCGGGGGCTGCGACGTAGCCCCATCCTCGACGTCGGCGCCGCACAGGGCATGCTCGCCCATTCCGTTCAGGATGCCGGCTTCACGATCGACGGCATCGAAGCCAACCCGGAATGGGCCGCAATGGCGCGCCCGCTGTACCGCAACGTCTGGGCGTGCTACGCCGAACAAGCTCCCCTCAAACCGAACACCTATCAACTCGTCGTTTGCGGAGACGTGCTCGAACACACGCCCGACCCTGTCGGCGTGCTCAAACGTCTCATCGAAGCTTCGACGGACGACGCCAAGTTCATCATCTCGCTTCCCAACGTCGCCCACCTGGCGATTCGGCTCATGCTGCTGTTCGGAAAATTCCCGAAGATGGAGCGTGGCATCCTCGACAAGACGCACCTTCAGTTTTTCACGAAAGACACCGCGCTCGACATGCTCCGCCAAGCCGGGCTTCGGGCGGAAAAAGTGGCGTGTACCGGCGTGCCGCTCGACGAACTGTGGAAAAACGGCGAAGGCAAGCTGCTGTACAAGCTGATGACGAGGAGCCAGCATCTTGCGCTATCGGTCGCCCCGCGGCTGTTCGGGTTTCAGTGGGTCATCCTCGCCAGCCGGGCCGATGCCCCTGGCTGAGCGGGCCGATTACTCAAAGGTGTTACGCACCGTTCCCGATCCTTTCCCGTGCCACGGCTGGCTTGCCCAGTCGTGTCTTTCCCCGGAAACATGCACGGTTGGGCAAGCCAACCGTGGCACAAGGATGGGTTCTTAAGACGGGTACGCATGTCGCTCCAACTGAACTACGCCACGCCCTTACGACCGATTGAACCGCGGTGGTTCTCCCTGTCGTGCCTGATAGGCGCGGCGACGGCGGTGGCGATCGCGATCAACATTCGAGACGGCGAGTACTGGCCGAGCGCGTTGTTGTTTGTCACGCTCGCGCTGCCGCTGTGCGTCGCAGGCGCACTAATCCCGCGCGTGCCTGATCGTGGCCGGGGGACGCTCCTGGCGACCGTCTTCACGCTCGCCGCCGTCGGCTGCCAGTTTTACGTGTACCAGAACTCGCCGGCGGGCGGGTGGAACCCGTGGAGCGACGACCTGTCCCGCCGAACCGTCCCGGGGCTCGCGCTCTACTACGGCGGTCCGCTGGCGGCTTGGCTCGTCGCGCTCGTTGCACTTCACCGGCCGCATTGGCGGACGCCGGCGGTCGGAGCGATCGTGTTGATTCATGTGACCGTCGGCGTCTGGCTTATCCGCGCCGCGCCGTCCCCGCGGATTGACGTGTTCGTTTTCCAGCAGGAAGCGGCTCGGGCCCTGCTCGACGGGCGTAACCCGTATTCGATGACGTTCTCGGATATTTACCAGAGCACCGCACCCGGCGAGCGGCCGGTCTACGGTCCCGAGCTTTCCAACAACGGCCAGCTCGCGTTCGGATTTCCTTACCCGCCCCTCAGCCTCTACCTCTCCACCGCCGGCTACGCCGCGACCGGCGACCACCGCCACGCCCAGCTCGCCGCGATTGCGCTGGCCGGGTTGCTCATGGCGTTCATGCGGACCGACTGGTCGTCGGTCGCGTTTGCGACGCTCTTTCTCTTCGCGCCGCGCACGTTTTTCATCCTCGGCCGGGGGTGGACCGAACCGTTCGTCGTCTTGTTCTTCGTTGCAACGGTGTTCTGTGCAGTTCGCTGTCGAAAATTATTGCCGATCGCACTCGGGCTTTTTCTGGCGAGCAAGCAGTACCTCGTTTTGGCCGTCCCGCTCGTCCCGTTGCTGATGGAAGGGCCGTTCCGCTGGCGACCGTACTTGCTCTTACTGGTGAAAGCGGCAGGGTTGGCCCTTGTCGTCACCGCGCCTTTTATGTTGTGGGACTGGAATGCGTTCTGGCACTCCCTGGTGACCGTGCAAAAAATTGCGCCGTTCCGCGAAGATGCTTTGAGTTATCTCGTCTGGTTCTATCACAAGACCGGCATCCAACCCGGGGTCGTTCCCGCCTTCGTCGCCGCGGGCATCGCCGTCACACTCGCCCTGTGGCGTACCGAGCGCAGCCCGACCGGCTTCGCAGCCTCCGTCGCGATGGTTTTCCTGGTATTCATCTCCCTGAACAAGCAGGCATTTGCCAACTATTACTATTTTGTAATCGGAGCTCTCTGGTGCGCCTTGGCGGCCACGCCGCCAGCTTCTGGCGCACACGATATCGCCCTGAAAAGAATGCCCAAGTTTTAGCCCGCGAACGTCCGATAACACTTTCGGACGATGCGAGTTCTGTCATTCATCCTTGCGCTGTTGGCTTGCGCCCGCGTCTTCGCCCAGCCGGCGGAGGTAAGCCGCGTTCTCAGCACGTTTAATTTCGAAGAACGCCAGCTCGGAAATCCGGAAGAAACCCCGATGTACTGGGCCAAGGTCGAGGGGCCGGCGTTTCCGCATTACGTGAACGCCCGGCTCAGCACCGACCGCGCCAACTCTGGCAAGTACAGCTTCAAATTCGAATTAGACGGCGGCAACGCGCTGTACCGCTACCCGGCGGGGCGGATCAAAGTGCAGCCGGGCTCGCATTACCACGTCGAGGCGATGTGCCAGACGACCGTCATGCCGTGGGCCCGTGCCCGCCTGAGCGCGTATTTTGCCGACATCGACGGGCAGTTGATTAAGGGAACAGTTTATCACTCCGAAACGTATGCCGCGAAGGCCGACAACGAGCCTTGGAAGCGGGTCGAGGTGGATTTGTCAGCCGATGACCCGTCGGCGGCGTATCTCGTGCTCGAACTCGGGCTGCTTCAACCGAACCAGTATGCGCCCCGGTCGCTCGGCGAGCGGACGCTACATCAGCAGGACATCCGGGGGACGGCGTGGTTCGACGACCTGAGCGTGTCACAGGTGCCGCGTGTCACGATGACCACCGCCCGGCCGGGCAACGTATTCCGGCGGAGCGACCCCCTGCAACTTCAAGTACTCGTCAACGACCGATTCACCGACGACCTTGCCGCCCGCCTCGTCATCCGCGACGCCGACGGCAAGACCGTTTTCCAGCAGAGCGGCGCGCTCGACATGGTGTCGGCGCAATCGCTCGGCCCCGGCCGCAAACGCACGACGCTTGACCTGCCGGAGCTTCACGCCGGCTGGTACGAGGCGGCGTTGGAAATGACAAGCAAGGGCCAGTACGTCGGTGAACAGAAAGTCCAGCTCATCCAACTGGCCGACGACGCAAAGATTATTCAGCCCGACGGACGGTTCGGGCTTATCGCGACCGACCTGCCTTTCGACGGGTGGGCCGACCTGCCGGAAATTCTGCCGATTCTGTCGGCGGGGCGAGTCAAGCTCGCCGTGTGGAGCAACGCCGGGGACATCCAGGAGATGGACCCGGAGGCGTTCGATCACCTGCTCGAGCGTCTCGGCGAGCGCGGCATCACGCCCACCGCATGCCTGCTTAACCTCCCCCCGAGCGTCGCGGCCAAAGTAAACGGGCCCGCCTGGACCAACATCCTCACCGCGCCTACGGCGGACTGGCAGCCCCAGTTGGCTTACCTCGTCGCGCGGCACGCGAATCATCTGGACAGATGGCAACTCGGCGTCGACGGGACGGACCAGTTCGTAACCGACCCGGCCATGCGGCAGGCGTACGACCGCGTTTACCGCGAGTTCAGCTCGCTGGTCCGCACGCCGGACCTCGCGATGCCCTGGCCGGCGTGGTACGACCTGAAGAGGAAGTTGCCGGCGACGGTTGCGCTGTCGGTGCCGCCGAGCGTGCTGCCGTCGCAGGTGCCGCTGTACATCGGCGACCTCCACGGCGTAAGCGAGACACAAAACTTGTCCCTGTCCCTGGAACTCCTCGACCGCGACAAATACGGCCGAGACGTCCAGGTTCGCGATTTCGCCCAACGGGTCATCTACGCGCTGTCCGCCGGTGCGACCAGGATCGACGTGCCGCTGCCGCTCACCGTCAGGCGTGAAGGCGACGAGCTGGTGAAGCAGCCGAAGGAGATGCTGCTGGTCGTGAGGACTCTGCTCACGACGCTGAGCGGCGCCGTTTACCGCGGGCAGGTTCCGCTAGCCGAAGGCGTTGAGGCGTTTTTATTTGACCGGGACGGGCAGGGCATTCTCGCGGTATGGGATCGCGGCAGTGACTCGGCCACCAAACGGCTTGCACTCAACCTCGGCCCGCGAGCCGCTAGTGTCGACCTCTGGGGCAACGTGACGCCACTCCTGCGGACGACGGGTGATCGCGGCAAAGGCGAGGTGCAGGTGAACATCGGGCCGACGCCGATGTTCCTCGTCGATATTGACGGCCAGCAGGCCCAACTCCGGGCTAGTGTCGCGGTCGACCGTCCGCTGCTCGAATCAAGCTTCAAGCCGCACCAGCGCCGGCTTCGCTTCACGAACCCGTACCGCCAGGCCATCGGCGGCACGGTCAAGCTCAAGGCCCCGGCGGGGTGGACGATTAACCCGCCGACGTTCACATTTTCTCTCAACCCCGACGAAACGTTCGAGCGCGACGTCACCATCGAATTTCCCTACAACAGCTTCGCCGGCGCCAAAACGCTCTATGCCGAGTTCATCGTCCAAGGCGATCCCAACGGCTTTACCGTACCGATCACGCTCAAGCTCGGCTTGTCCGACGTGGGCATGCAGACCCTGGCCCTGCGCGACGGCAATGACGTCGTTGTCCAACAGATGATCAGCAACTACGGAAGCAAGTCGATCGACTACAACGCGTTCGCCATTTACCCCGGCCAAGCGCGGCAAGAACGCCTTGCGACCAACCTGGGGCCGGGAAGGACGACGGTGAAACGGTATCGGTTTACCGGCGCGAAGGTTGAGCCGGGGCTGAAAGTGCGGGTGGGAGTGAAGGAACTGGAAGGTGCGAGGATCTTGAATGAGGAGGTGGAGATTCAGTAGACCGCTGGAGGCGAATGAAAAATGAAAAGCAGGCAATGAAAAATGCAAAACGGAGGAGGCGTGAAGGGCGAGGACGTTCTAAATAGCCGTCCGTAATTCTCGAACCCCCAATCGCACGCGGAGATTGTGGCTTTTGAGGTAATGCACCACCTCGTTCATCAGCTCCCCGATCGTCTCACACCGCTGTCATCACCTGCCGCTGTGTTCCGGAGCATACAGTCGAAACCGATGCGTGGGTTGAGGTCGTGTCCGCCTCGTGCTCCCACACGCACGCCTGATCGGCCGGCGGCGTGTCGATCAACGCGTG
>JBKJRK010000132.1:0-4508 GCA_046593135.1 Tepidisphaeraceae bacterium
GCCGGGATACAGGGCCGGGGCACGCCGATGTAGTCGGCGGCTTTACGGCCTCGCGCCGGCGCGGATGAATCTTCCCGCCGGCAGCGAGACGACGAACAGTACAAACAGCACCAGCACCATCGCCGGCCCTGTCGGGATAGCGGGCCAGCGTGAACGCAAGGCGAGGCCGACGAGCGTGCCGCACAGGCCGACGAGCACGGACGTCGCCAGGACGTTGCGCAGGCGGCTGCTGAGTTGGAGGGCGGTGGCGCCGGGGAGAACGAGGAGTGCGGGGACGAGCAGGCTACCGGCGACGCGCACGCCGACAACAATCGTCAACGCAACCAGCAGCATGAGCAGGTAGTGGATGAATCGCACGGGCACGCCGGACGCTTCGGCGAGGTTGGGGTCGAAGGCGTACGCGACGATTTCCTTTCCGAGGAAAGCGACCACCGCCACCACCGCCCCACAAACCAGCGCCGCGGCCACGGCAAACTGCATCGAAACGCTTTCCATCTGGCCGAGCAGGAATGTTCCCCACCCGGCGGGCATGCGGTGGGTGTGGGCGAAATAAATTTGCTGGGCGAGGAACCCCCAGGCGAGCGAGGCGACGAGGAAGATGCCGATCGCGGTGTCGCTGTCGACGCGTTGCCGGCGGGTAAGGAAGCCGATGGCCAGCGCGGTCGCCAGGCTGAAAACGACGACCCCCACGTACGGCACCCACGGCCGCTCGAAGACCGCCGGGAACGCCAGCGCCAGCAGCCACGCCGTCCCGGCGCCGCCGAAGCCGCTGTGGCTGATGCCTTCGCCGATGAAAGCCCAGCGCCGCGAGACGACGAACACGCTCAACACCGCGCACGCGACGGCCATCGCGCCGGCGACGAGGAGGGTGGGGCTGGAAACCGAGACGCCGAGAAGAACGGGATGCATTTAAGTCTTTGCATGGCGCAGGCGTTATGCCTGCGTTTCATAAAATGGGACACGGGCGAGACGCCCGCGCCACGGGAAAGGAAACATTACCCCGCTATGCGGTTTCGATGAGTTCGGATTCCGCCATGTCAGCGATTCGTCCGGACTGTCGGTCCTCGTCGTAGCGTAGCCGCCAGTCCAAGAACTCGCGGACCACGCGTTCGAAGTCGGCGGGGCATTTGATCTCGCGCATGTCGTCTTTCAACATGCGGCACGGGTGCATCTGCTTGGCGTACCAGCTCACCCGCTTGCGGAATTCCATGACGGCGGCGTGCTCGTTGCGGAAGCGGAGCATGTTGTGGAAGTGGTCCGACATCAATCGGCACTTCTCCTCGACGCTCGGCGGCTCGGGAATCACGCCCGTCGTGAGGTAACTCCACGTGTCGCGGAACAGCCACGGCGTCGACAGCGCCCCCCGGCCGATCATCACGCCGGCGCATTTCGTGTACTCGAGCATCCGCTTGGCGTCCTGCGGCGTGCGGACGTCGCCGTTGCCGACGACGGGAATTTTCTTCACCGCCGCGACTACTTCGGCGATACCGTCGAGGCGGGCTTCGCCGCTGAACCGCATCTGGGTCGTGCGACCGTGAATCGTTACGAGCGACACGCCGGCTTCTTCGAGCCGGGCCGCGAGGTACGGGGCGACGATGCAGGTGTCGTCCCAGCCGAGGCGGAGCTTGCAGGTGAGGGGGACGCTCTTGAGCGTCGCCTTGATGCGGTCGACCATGCGGAGCGTGCGGTCGGGGTCGCACAGGAGCTTGGAGCCGCCGTCGCGCTTGGTGATTTTGTCGACCGGGCAGCCCATGTTGATGTCGACGACGTGCGCGCCCCGGTCCTCCGCCCACCGAGCCGCTTCGCATAGCCGGTCTACGTCGCCGCCGTAAAGCTGCATGCACAGCGGCGAGTCTTCCTCGCAGGTCTGGGCGAGGCTCAAGCTGTGCGGCGTCCCTCGCAGAATGCCTTCGGGACTGAGAAGGTCGGTGCAGGCCATCCCGACGTCGCCGCACGAACGCGCGACGAGCCGGAACGACACGTCGCAATAGCCCGCGATCGGCGCGAGCAACAAGTTGTTCGCGAGGCGGACGGGGCCGATCTGGAGGGGTTGGATGGTCACAATGCGGGGAATCTTATCAGAACAGCGTCTAATTAAACCGCGAAGTCGCTAAGGCAGCCACGAAGGCGAACCAAGGCCTTTTCCAATCATTTCTTCGCAGCTTTTCTTCGCGGGCATCGCGCCTTCGCGTTTGTTTCGAAGCACTTAATCTAATCCATGACCACCCGCACGTCCGCGAACTTGCGAAAATCCTGATCGAACGTCGCAACCGCCGTGTTGTGGTCGGCGGCACTGGCGGCGAGAACGCAGTCAACGAAGTGGGCCTTCGTCTGGCGATAACGCGACAGTGCGTCGCGGTGAATGACCGGCGCGTCGATCTCGACGCCGGGGCTGGAAATCAGGTTGCCAAGTGCGGCGGCGATAGCGCCGCGAGCATGTTTGTAGAAAGATTCCAAGACGAAAACGCACTCCGCCAAAACCTCTGGGAGCACAACGATCACAACCTCGCCTCGGTCGCAGGCGTCAAACAACTTGGCGGCGGCCCTGGCGTGTTTCTCGTGGTCTTGGACGAGGTGCCGGACGATGAGGTTGGTGTCGACCAGCCGCCGCTTGTTCATCGGCTGCCCTCGCGACCGCGGACGGCTCTCGCGGCGGCCTCACGGATCTCCGCGAACGACATGCCTTTGCCTTTCTTGCTGGCCAACGCGCCTTTGAGCGACTTGGTGCCCTGATGCACGCGGAGGGTCGCCCGATCGCCCTCAATTACGTACTCCAGCTTGTCGCCCGGTTTGATGTGAAGCGCTTGGCGGATTGCGCCGGGAATGGTCGTTTGCCCTTTACTGGTGACTGTGGAGTGCAACATTTGTTTCCTTACATTTCGATAAGTCCTTACCATTTAATTATGCATTGTTTAAGGATTAACAGCAACCGACTCCCCACGGCTATTTATATTTAGGCAGATCCCACAGCGTGTAATACGCAACCGGGTGCAACAACCCAACCCCGGATGTTGATCTCACCCCGTCCAGATGCAGTTCATGAACGCTGCCGATCTTCATCCCGTCGACGACGAGCTTCACGCTCTTTCCGTCGGGCGCGACGGTTGCCGATTTGATCGTCGGTGTCGTTGCGTCGACCTCGGGGCTGCCGTACTCGGCTTGGTAGATGTAGGTGTAGGTGTTCATCGTGTAACACTTCGGATTCCCCGCGCTAACGGGGTCAACGGGCTCTGTGAAAGACACGACAAACCCGTCGTGCGTGACTTTCATGTCGAGCGGGTCGAACGGCGTTTTGCCGGTCCAGGCGAGGCGTTCAAGCGCGTAGGGTTTGGGGCCGATCGAGCCCCAGCCGCGGTTGGTGCCGCCGACCAGGAACGATCCGTCCTTGGGAGATTGAACGATCGGCACGACGCCGCTGCCGAAGCCCGACGCGAACGGGATGGCGACGCCCTGGAGCCGGCCGTTCACGTTTTCGAGGACGCACCGCGTGATGTTGCTGCCGCTTTGATCACCGACGAACACGTGGCCCGCGTACGGCCCGAATTTGCCGCCGGACTGGTCGCACTGGATGCCGCTCGACGACTGGCCGACCTTCTGATGCGGCAGCAGGACCGCCGGGGGAATGTATTGCTTGATCCGCGCCGCCTCGATGTGGAACCGGCTGCCGCTTTGCGGGTCGATCGGGCGCGGGCCCATTTCGGCGGACGCGAGATTGTACCAGGTATTGCCGGCGGGGTGGCCTTGGAACGAGCCTTGGGTGAGGTGCTTGAGCGCGCCGGTGCCGTTCCACGGGCCTTGGTTCGCGCTGACGAACAATTCGCCGGCGGCGTCGAAGCCCAATCCGCCGGGCGAGCGGAGGCCGCTGGCGAAGGGGTGGGCTTGGCCGTCGGGCGTGATCTTCATGCACCAGCCGCGGAAGGGTGCTTCGCTTGTGAACGATCCGGTGAGACAGAGCGCGACGTACAGGTTGCCTTGAAGATCGAACTTCGACCCGATCGCGTATTCGTGGTAGTCGCCGGTGATGCCCCAGTCGTCGCAGTACGTTTCAAAGACGTCGGCGACGTCGTCTTTGTCGGTGTCCTTGAGGCGTGTGATTTCGCCGCGCTGAACGGCGTAGAGGAACCCGTCCTTCGCGTTGTAAGCCAGCCCGAGCACCTCGTGCAGTCCGCTCGCCCATCGTACGAACTGGGTGTTCTTCGGTGGCACGTCGTACAAATTGTTAACGAGATAAATGTCCCCGTGCCGCGTCGCGACTGCGAGCCGCCCGTCGGGCATGAACTCCAACGCGCCGCATTCGAGCGCGATGTTGTCGGGGATCGTGTAAGAGATCAGTTTGTAGTAGTCCGATTCTTTCGGGGCGGCAGGCGTTGATTCCTCGGCGCTGGCGGGCCGTGACAGAAGGCTTAAGGTGAACAGGATGAGGACGGCGTATTTGAACATGTGATCTCCGGCACACGAACGTGGCGCGGGCGTCTCGCCCGCATCCTTTTGAACAAGACGAGGGCGAG
>JBKJRK010000153.1:0-3005 GCA_046593135.1 Tepidisphaeraceae bacterium
CTGCAAGCGTTCACGATTGTGCCTGTGACGCGCGAAACGCTTGCTGCGGCGCGCGCCATGGCAGGCGACGACTTCGAGGACAACGTGCAGGTTGCTTGCGCATCTGTCCTTGCTGCCGATGCTATTATTACACGCAACCCTGCCGATTTCGCGCACTCTCCTGTGCGCGTCATGTCGCCTCGTGAACTGCTCGATGCGCTGGCGTTGCAGCCGTAGACGGTCGCTTATTTCATCGACTGCAAAAACGCCAGCAAATCCGCCAGCTCCTCCCGACTTAGTTGCGCCTCCAACCCCTGCGGCATGATCGACACGCGATCCTGGCGCATCATCTTCACTGACGAACGTGGGATCCGAACTTCCGCCGGCGTGCGGAGGACAATGGCGTCCGGGGTCTCGGCGGCGAGGATGCCGGCGAAGACTTGGTTGCTCTTGGTCTGCACGAGGTACGGCTCGTAGCCGCGGGCGTAGCTGGCACTGGGAAACACGAGCGATTCGAGCAGATCCCGGCCGGAGCGGATGGACGCGATCGTCGAGAGGTCGGGGCCCACGTGGGCGCCCGTGCCGCGGACGGCATGGCAGGTGGCGCAGGCGGAGGTTTTGTCGAAGAAAACGGATTGGCCGCGACTGGGGTTGCCGCCGACGAGGAGGGGTTCGAACTCCGCCAGCCGGGCTTTCTGGGCGGCGCCGTCGGGGTTGATTTTCGCCAGGATCGCGGCGGCGGATTGTCGAACCTCCGGCGGATATTTTGCAATGGCGTTTGTCAGGGCGGTGGGGTTCAGACTCGTCACGGATTTGGACGCGCTGAGCGACTTGAGCAGTGCAATTCCTACTTCCGCGCTAGCCGATCGCTCGAACGGCGGCAGCAGCGCGGGAAGCTCCAGCGGGCCGGCTGTCGCGATAAAGCCGGCGAGCGCGGTGAGCTGTTCGTCGTTCAGCGGCGCGGACGCAAGCGCGTTGGCGGCCGCGAGGCGAACGAGGGGCGCTCGGTCGGCGCCGAGCTCTGATTGGAGCAGAGCAAACTGCCCCGTGTCGACGGACTTCGCCCGCGGCAGCGACGCCGCCAGTGCGGAGACGCGCAGATCGGTTGGTCGCGCCGAATCATTGGCCAGCGCCACGAGATCGGCGTCAAAACGATCGTCTCCCGCGGCACGGGCCGCCTCGACGGCTTGCATCACCACGCGGGCGTCGGCGTGGTGAAGCGACTTACGGACCGGCTCGACCCATCCGTCCGGTAATGGGGCAACGTTCGAGCCGGCAATCGATTGAAGTAGCAGCAGCCGGACGGGCGCGCTGGTTGTGCCGGCGCTGAGCAACTCGGTTACGAGCGCCTGAACAGAAGCCGCCGGCGCGAACGCGGTGATCGCGGCACGGAGTGATTCAGCGTCTTTCTCGCCGATGTCGCCCTTGGCCAAGGCCGAGCGAATCGTCGGAATCATCTGCTCGGCCCACTGCGGATGATCCGTGGCGATCGTCAGGGCTATTTCACGGAGGCGAGGGTCGGGGCTTGCCAGATGTGGCGCGACGAGGTCGCTCGTGAGGTCGCCGCCGTCCATCTGGTCGAGGGCGATCAGCGCCGCCCGGCGGGCGACGGGATTCTTGTGTTTTAGCCCGGCGATTGTCCCGCCACGGTCGGCGATGCGGATCAAGGCAAACGTGATCGCATGATCGAGAAACCGATCGGCCCCAGCCCCAGCGGCCGCGGCGTCGAGCAAGGGCGCAACGGCTGAGTGCGAACGCAGCCGGCCGAGGCCGAAGGCCGCTTCACGCCGGATTGCGAGGTTCGAGTCCTTCAGCCCGGCAATGAAGCTAGGCTCTGAGTCGGGCTTGCCCGCCAGCGCGGCGAGTCGCATGGCCGCCAGGGGTTGGTCCACACCGGAGGAAGTTTCCGGGGCCAAAGCGGCAGGCGCCGCCGAAATGCGCGGCGCGTCCTTCCGTTTGATTCGGTAAATCGCCCCTTTGGCATCCGGGTTGGCAATTTGCGAGGCGGGGCAGCCGATGCGGAACCACCCGCCGGTGTCGATCACGAGCAGGCTGCCGTCGGCGTCTTCGAGGACGTCGGTGGGGTGGAAATCGGAGTTATCGCAGGTGAGAAAATCTTCGTGCGTAACGCGGAATCCCGCGCCGTCGCGCTCGACGACGTGGGACTGCACACGGTGGGGGTTGAACTGCGACGTGAAATATCGGCCGGTAAATTTCTCGCCGAACGAATTGCCGCGGTAGCGCATGAAGCCGGACGTGGCGACCCAGCCGAGGTCGCCAACGCTGGGCTGGAATTCGCCGGTGCGCTTCAGTTCTTTCCACGCGTCGGCGTGGGGGTAGTTGCCGCCTTCGATGCCGTAGACAATGGCGTCGATGCGGTGGGGCTGGGCTTGGAAGAGATTGACGTTGACGAGCGGCTCGCCTTCGGGGGTGAAAACGACTTCGACGGGGTTGTCGAACCCGCCGCCGAAGACGACTTCGAGGCCCGTGCCGTCGGTCTTGCAGCGGTAAACGCACGCGGCTTTGCCGGTCCACTTCGTGCCGTCCCCGAGCGTCAGGTCGTGCCCATTCCGCCCGTCGCAGAAATAGAGCCAGCCTTCGGGGCCGAGGAACGGGCCGTGAAGGTCGGCGCCGTTGCCGCTGGAGCCGAAGCTGGTGACGATCTGCTCGCGCGTGTCGGCGACGCCGTCATTGTTCGTGTCTTCGAGGCGCCAGAGGCCGGGTGGCGACGTGACGTAGAGCGCGCCGCGGTGCCAGAGTACGCCGGATGGAAACGCCAGTTTGTCGGCGAACACGGTCCGCTTGTCGAAGGTGCCGTCGCCGTCGGTGTCTTCGAGTAGAAGGATTTTGCCCGTCGGGTTTTTGAGGAGTTCCTCGAAATTGAGGTTTGTGCCCGCGCTTTCGCCTACGAAGAGTCGGCCGCGGTTGTCGAAGTCGGCCATCATCGGGTGCTCGACGAGCGGCGCGGCGGCAACGCGCTCGACCACGAAGCCGGCAGGCGCCCGCAGTTGCGACACGTCCACCGG
>JBKJRK010000219.1:0-9475 GCA_046593135.1 Tepidisphaeraceae bacterium
TGCCGGAGTCGCAGTTGAGGGGCGCGACGCCGACGAGCTTGGCGATCTGTTGTCGGCCGAGCGTGCCCAGTTCCGGCAGGTCGGCGACGAGTTGGTTGGCGGTGGCGTGGCCAATGCCCTTGACGCCGGCGAGGAGGCCGGCGCGGCGGTTCCACTCGTCGCGAGGCAGCCGCCTAATCCCGCTCCTGTCGTCTCGTTCGATGAGCCTGGCGATGGCGCGGTCGAGGTCTTCGATCTGCTGTTCGACGAAGCGCAGCAGGTTGGTCGCTTGGGCGCGGGCGAACTCGGGGGCGTCGTCGCCCAGGCGGTTCTTCTCCGCGACGCGCACCTGTACGAGCGAGCGGCGGCGGGAGACGAGGTCGCGCAATTCGGTCTGCTTTTCCGAGTCCTTTTCCTCGATCCGCAGGCCGCCGTGGGCGGGGCTTGTCGCTACGCTTCGAAGCCCCGCCCACGGCACGCAACATTGGACCTTGTTGTGAGATGTTTTGGAACATACAAGGCGCGAAGAGCCGCTTGCGTCAGTGGATGACTTGGGTAACGAATCAAAATGGGTGGAATAGAAATATCGATTCTGCTTGATCTTGCGCAAGTCGTCGGGGTTCGCTTCGTGCCTTCGTGACTTCGCGGTTCAAAACTGTTCGGAGTGGTGTAGGGTGTGCTTCAGCACACCACGACGTGCCAGAGCAGGCGGTGTGCTGAAGCACACCCTACAAAGGGCCGACTCAAATGGTTCGCACACGGCATTTCTCCGCTCGGATCGTGGCCGGGGTCGTCCTTGCAATCGCGGCGTACCACACGGCGTTAGCCGATGGCCCTCGTGCTTTGCCGCAGGGCGCATTTCCTGACGATCATCGTACCGGCCCACTCCGTACGTTCGACGACTATTTTCCGTTCACGCCGGTTGCGTCGAAAGGGGCGTGGGAGAAGCGGGCCGAGGTTTTGCGGCGGCAGGTGCAGGTTGCGACAGGGCTTTGGCCGATGCCAAAGCCTGAAGACCGTCCGCCGCTGAACGCAAAGGTGTTCGGGAAAGTGGAGCGTGACGACTACACCGTCGAGAAGGTGATTTTCGAGTCCTACCCCGGCCATTACGTCACTGGGAATCTGTACCGGCCCAAGGGCAAGGCCGGGAAGCGTCCCGCCGTCCTCAACCCGCACGGCCACTGGAGAAACGGCCGGTTTCACGCGTGGACCGAAGCGGAAGTGCGCAAGCTCATCGACGCCGGCGCCGAACGCTTCGAAAAGGGGGGACGGTACCCGCTTCAGGCCCGGCTCGTGCAGCAGGCGCGGATGGGGTGCGTCGCGTTCATGTACGACATGGAGGGCTACGCCGACAGCGTGCAGTTCACTGACGCGGCCGGACTTCCCGCGCATCGGCCCGGCGTGCGCGAGGCGATGAATACGGCCGACAACTGGGGGCTTTCCGGTCCGCAGGCCGACCTGCGCTTCCAGACGACGATGGGGCTGCAAACGTGGAATTCCATCCGTGCCGTCGACTTTATTGCGTCGCTACCCGATGTGGACCCGACGAAGATCGCCGTTACCGGAGCGAGCGGGGGAGGGACGCAGTCGTTCATCCTTTCGGCCATCGACGCCCGCGTCGCGGCGTGCTTGCCGGCCGTGATGGTTTCCACCGCCATGCAGGGCGGCTGTCCGTGCGAGAACGCGCCGTACCTGCGTATCGGCGCCGGCAACATCGACCTCGCCGCGCTCACCGCCCCGCGCCCGCTGTGCATGGTCGGCGCCGACGACTGGACGCGCGAACTGCTGACCAAAGGCTACCCCGACCTGCAAAGTCTTTACGCAATGCTCGGCGTCACGGGCCACGTCCACGCCGAAGTGTTTCCGCAGTTCGCGCACAATTACAACGCCGTGAGCCGGGGGGTTATGCACGCATTTCTCGACAAGCATTTTCAACTCGGGCACGCAAACCCGGCGGTCGAGCGGGATTTTGAGCCGCTCAGTCAACAGGAAATGAGCGTCTGGGATTCCGGGCATCCCAAGCCTGCGGGGGACCAAGTCGGGCCGGCGCACGAGCGGGGGCTGGTGCGTGAGATCGAGAAAGTTGCGCTGAAAAGGATGCCTTCGCCGCAGGACGGCGAAGCATTCCGCCGCGTGGTCGGCGGCGCGTGGGACGTCATCCTCGGTCGGCGGCTCGAAGACGTGGGAGAGGTGACGTTCGAACTGAAGGCAAAAACCGACCGCGGCTCACATCTGGAGATGACCGGCTTGGTGACGCACGTCCCCGCCCGCGAGCAACTGCCCGTTTTGTTCCTGCACCCGAAAGAAAACTGGAACGGCCAGATTGTAATCTGGATCGACGGCAACGGTAAGTCGGGCTTGCTCGCGCCCGACGGCGCCCCCGTGCCCGCCGTGGCAAAACTGCTGGAGGCGAAGTTCTCCGTCCTCTCCGCCGACCTCCTCGGCCAAGGCGAGTTCACGGCCGACGGCAAACCCGTCGCCACGCAGCGCGTCCAATTCTACGGCGACGGCTCCCAACCCTGGATGATGTCCGCCATCTACACGTTCGGCTACAACCGTCCGCTGTTTTGCCAGCGGGTGCAGGACGTGCTGACGCTGATCCGCTTCGTCCAAACCGACGAGCACAAGGCCAAGTCAATCCACCTCCTCGGCCTCGGCAAGACCGCCGGCCCCATCGCCGCCGCGGTGCGGGGGCAGGCCGGCAACGCCGTCAACAAGGCTGCCATTGACCCCGCCGGCTTTCGCTTCACGTCATCAGGAAAATTTGACGATCCCATGTTCGTCCCCGGCGCGGCAAAATACGGCGACGTGCCGGGGCTGCTGGCGTTGGGTTCCGGCAAGCTGTGGGTTGCCGTCGAGCCTTCCAAATCGGAGCGGCGACCAAACGGCGATGAAACTCCCGTTCAGACGGATGCCGCGGTGGAGTGGTTAATACAGCCGTAACGGCCCGTATAAAAGTTCAGGTGTCATGGTAGGTTGATCAGGCTAAATAGGAGCGCGGGATTGTGAAACGATCAAGGAGCCGCGACAATTACCACGTAGAGGTATTTATACGGATTTCACCTGAATCTCGCGCCCCGCTTGCGTGGTAGCCGCAGGCGGGAGCCTGCGGGTTTTTACGCTATGGCGCGCGAATCAGGTATGATCCGTATTAACCTGTGCGGCGGGCCGGCTCATTCCTTCGAGAACTTTGCGTATTTCTCTTCCAGCTTCGCGGCCTTCGCGTCTCCCGCGTGAAACACGACGCGGTAGCGGAAGATCGTGGGAACGCCGGATGCAAGTTGCATCTTACCCGTCCCGGCGGGGGACTTGTCGAAGGCGCTGAGGCCCCAGGCGTTGGCGGCGATCAGGCCGTACTGGCGGACGTGCCAGCGGGTGGGGTGGCGGGGGTTGGCGGGGTGGTCGAAGACGGCGACGCCGTAGGGTTTGTCGTTGATCCGGCCGGAGAGGTCGCACCAGGCGGCGGGCTTGCCCCAGGTGTCCTTTTCGCCGGTCTTCCCGTCGGAATGGGTGATCGTGCCGGTGTCGGCCAGGGCTTTGGCCAGGCGGACGGCACAGAGGCCGGCTTCCTTGGTGTCGTTGAGAAAGACCGGCTCGGTCCTGGCGGGGGTGAGGGCAACGGTAACGTCGACGCCGCGGGCGATTCCTTCTTTTTCATCGTCAAACTGAAAGAATCGGAGCGTGCGCGTTTCCTTGAGCAAGATCGACTGGCGGTCGGCGGACTCCCATTCGAGGCGTTCGACGATCGTGTCGTCATTCACTTTTTCGATCGCGACGTGGCGCTGGCGGGGTTGTTTGTCGCCGTGTTGAAGGGACCAGTGGTCGGCGCCGTTGACGTCGCCGTGGGAAACATAGAACGAACGGTGGTGGGGGTGGTCGCCGTTCGGGACGATCGCCTGGTCCGACGTGAGCGGCGTGCCGTCCGGCGCGAGGACGGGGAAGAAATACGGGCGCGCAAACTTTGGGTCGCCTTTCTCGTCAAAGTGATAGGTGGTGAACGGTTTACCGTCGATCGAGACGTCGATGCGTGTCTCGTGCGCCGTTAGCTTGACGTGAGACGCCTGCGTTTGGGCGATGACGGATGGCGCGATTGCGATGATGGTGCCAACGAATAAAGCCGCCGGGGTCGCGAGACGGGTCATGCATCCTCCGAAAGTCGTGTCACGGGTCACCAGCGTTCGCGCTGGAGTTTTGCAGGGCGAACGCATGTGAGCATTGCGTAGGGACGAACCTTGTGTTCGCCCTCTTTCCCTACTTGGTACGAAGGGCGAACACAAGGTTCGCCCCTACGCGCCCGGCTCACACGATCCAGATGCGATCGCCCTGTGGAGTTTTGTGAGATCGGCAATGATTCCTAACGCGCGGACGACTGAAATCGTAGTATAATGGGGGAGCGGAGCTTGTTGAGGGGGCAACAATTTCCGCCCCGTCTGGCGTTTCTCAAGTTGAGTGTTGAAGGGTGTGATATGGCGCAGGTCGGTTGGATGGTCTCGCTGTGCTGGGTTGGGTTATGCCTCGCGGCGCGGGCTGACGCCGCGCCGAAGCCGTGGAAACCCGCGCCAGCCCCTGTGACGCCTGCCCCCGCTCCCGCCCCCGCGGCCCGGGCGACCCCGGCGGCCGTGCGGACACCGGCGGGCCCGAAATTGGAGTGGACTCAATCGTTTATCGAAGCTTCCCGGCGGGCCGGTCGGTCGGACAAAGTGATCCTGGCGTATTTCCAGGGAAGCGACTGGTGCGAGTGGTGCAAGAAGCTGGACCGCGAAGTGTTGCAGACGCCGATGTTTGTCGAATGGGCCAAGGAACACGTGATTCCACTCTCGCTCGATTACCCGACCGGCGACGTCAGGCAGTCGCGGGCACTCGCGAAGCAGAATGAGATCCTGGCGGCCACGTATAACGTGGCGAAGTTGCCGACGATTTTGTTCCTGGACGCCGACGGGGAAGTGATCGACCGCGCCGGCTACGACCTGGCGAGCCTTCGGACGGACGAACAGAAGGGAGCCCCGCTCCAGGCGATGGCCAAGTTTGCCGAGATCGTGAGAAACCGACCGACCGGCCAGCAGATGAAGGAATTCACCTTCGCACAGGCCGTCGAGAAGACGAATAAGACCGGGCAGCCTGTTTTGCTGATGATCGTCCGGCCGGAATCGAAGCTCGCGGTCGAAACGCGCGAGCGGCTGCTCAAGAGCACCAAGTTGTCAAGGTTCGTGAACACCAACATGGCGTTCGTCGACCTCACCTGGCCTGACGACGCGGATGTTTCGGCGGAAGCCAAGTGGTTCCGGGCATTTACGCAGACCAACCAGATCGGCCCGGCTCCCATTCAGTTTGTGGTGATGACCTACGGGGCGCGGAAAGTTCAACACAAGATCATGACGATTGACCAAGTCGACGGGCTGGTCAATCAACTCGCCCAGCAACTGCCCAACTTCGACTACAACGGCGGCTGGATCACCGACTACCGCAAAGCCCAATCGATCGCGGCCCAGTCGCAGCGGGAATTGCTGATCAGCTTCACGAGCCTGGATTCGAGCGAGTTCTGCCAAAAGCTCGACGCCGAAATCTATCGGCAGGAAGCGTTTAAGGAATATGCCCGCGGCAACCTGGTGCTCCTGCAGATTGACTTTCCAACCAAGACAGAATTGTCGGCCGCCCTGAAATTGCAGAACCAGTCGCTGGCGGAGCAGTTTAACATCAAGGGTTATCCGACGATTCTGCTGATCAACCCCAAGGGCCAGAAGATCGGCGCCGCCAAATACATGCCCGGCGGGCCCGAAGCGTTTATTAAGGAAATGGACGAGCTTCGCAAACGTGAATTTGAACGCCGAACGCTGGCGAGCGAGCAGGTCGAGGTTCAGAGGAAAAAGTCCGCCGGATCAAAATGATTCGATGAAACAGTGTAGCCGGCGAGCTTGCTCGCCGTCGAACGACGCCAGTCTGCGATCTCTAACAATCCGTCGAATCAAACGTTACGTCTCTTAGGCTGCATGGGTAACTTGGACAGAGAGCAATACGATGTGTGCGACGCGTGATCGAATTTCAGCATGGGTCGCGGCGCTGCTGCTCGTCGCAGTCCTTTCTCCCATTCCAAGCAACGGGCAGGCGGTTGAACGGGCCAAAGGCAATGCGCTTCCCCCCGGCCGGGCCAAGAGCAAAATCAGCGAGGAAGATTTCAACACGCTTGTCCGGCTCGAATTGGAAGCCGGCGCCCGCACCGACGCCCGCAAAGCCCCCACCGCCGAGGCCCTCAACGGCCCGCCCCTCAGCGAACGCGAAATGCTCCTTCAGGCGATGAGCCGGATGAGCTTCGGCCCTCGTCCCGGCGAGGTCGACCGCATCCTCAAAGAAGGCGACTGGAAAGCCTGGGCCACCAAGCAGCTTCACCCCGAAACCGTCGACGACGGCGAGCACGATCAAGCCCTCGAAAAACGGTACGGCTGGCTCAAGATGAAGCTCACCGACGTGCCGAAGCGCTACCCGCTTCAGCGCAACAGTGAGCAAAACCCGCAGCTGCGCAAGGAGCTGCCCGAATCGGTCGTCTACCGCGCGTTGAATAGCAACCGCCAGTTCAAGGAAGTGATGTGCGAGTTCTGGCGTAACCACTTCTGCATCAACCAGCCGGCCACCGGCGCGCCGACGCGGTCTTGGACGGCGGTGCGGTACGAGGAAGACGTGATCCGTAAGTACGCGTTCGGCAAGTTCAAGGACATGCTCTTCGCGTCGGCCACCCACCCGGCGATGCTGGAATACCTCGACAACCACGTTAGCCGGGCCAACGCCTGGAATGAGAATTACGCCCGCGAGGTCATGGAGCTTCACACCCTCGGGGCCGACCGGCATTACAACGAAACCGACGTCCTCGAACTCAGCAAAACTCTCACTGGCTGGACCTACGACCGCGACCTGGACTTCAAGTTCAACCCCTCCTGGCACCAGCCCGGCCCCAAGACCGTCCTCAAGACGCAAATCCCCGCCGGCGAGCAGGGCGGCCAGCAGGCCTTGTACATGCTCGCGACGCACAAGGGCACCGCCGACTTCATTTCCGAGAAGCTTTGCCGCTACCTCGTCAATGACAACCCGCCGAAGGAGCTTGTAAAACGGATCAGCCGGACGTTCGTGCGGACTAAAGGCGATCTGCCGAAGGTGTACGAAGAAATCATCTTCAGCCCCGAGTTCATGGAGCGAGGCAACTACCGGAGCAAGTTCAAGACGCCGGTGGAGTTTACCGTCAGCGCGCTCCGCACGACCGGCTCTCGACTCAGCGACGGCGGAACCGTTTTGGCGATCCTCGACAAGATGGGCGAGCCGATCTACGACTGCACCGACCCTACCGGCTACTACGACGTCGCCGAATCGTGGATGGACTCCGGCGTGCTCACCAGCCGGTGGGACTTCTGCCGCAAGCTGCTCCGCCGCGAAATCGACGGCGTCGAAGTCCCCAGCACGTTGCTCAACAAGTACAGCGAATTGAAGACCCCTGAGGAACGCGCCAAAGCGATGGTCGCAGACGTCATTGCCGCCGACATCGGCGAGCGCACGAAGAAGATCCTCCGCGACGCCTCGGAAACCGGCGACGCGCAACGCATGATGAGCATCGTGCTCGGGTCGCCGGATTTTCAGCAACAGTAATGTGGCACGGGCTACCAGCCCGTGATTTTAAATGCAGTTGCAATACACGGGCTGGTAGCCGTGCCACAGTGGAGATCGTCATGAACAACGCATCCCGTCGCGAATTCCTCAAGTCATCCGGCATGGTGATCCTCGCCGGGGCCGGCGGGGCGTTCCTGTCACCGGGGCAATTCCTGGCCGCACAGACGACCGGAATTCCCGGCGCGGGCGCGATCGACGACGACCGCAACAAGCCGACGCTCGTCACGATCTTCCTCCGCGGGGGGGCGGATTCGCTCAACGCGTTCGTGCCGTACGGCGACCCGCTGTACTACCAGTACCGCCCGACCATCGGGTTGAAAGAAAAGGGACAAGACGGCAACCCGAACCTTCTTAAGCTTCGCGGCGACCCGTACTGGGCACTCAACCCGCGCCTCGCCCCCCTCGTGCCGCTCATCGAAGACGGCCGCTGCATCCCGATCCTCAACGTCGGATCGCCGGACGGCACGCGCAGCCACTTTGAGGCCCAAGACAACATGGAACGCGGTTGCACGCGCGAGTCCAAGATGATGTCCGGGTGGCTCAACCGCTACCTCGAACTCTCGAAGAAGCCGTACGACAAGCCGTTGCGTGGCATCAGCGCGCAGACGCTGTTGCCCCGCGCGTTGCGCGGGCGGTACCCGGTGCTGGCGGGGTACAACTCGGCGGAAGGGCTGGACGAGTTCGCGTCGGTGTACACGCCGCAAAATCTGATCGGCATGACTGCCCGTGAAGGCGGCCAAGGCGATCACCGCTCGCGGATGGAAGACCGCCCGACCGGCAACGAGGCGCTCAAGCTCGGAATGAACGCCGACGAAACCCGCGACATTATCACCAGGAGCGGCGCCAACGCCGTCGAACGCATCAAGGCCCTCGAAAAAGCCTACTCCCAGGCCGGCTCCGGCGGTTACCCCGGCGGCGGGCTGGCGTCGCAGTTGTCGGCCATCGCACGCGTCATCAAGGCAAACGTGGGGCTCGAAGTCGCCCAGGCCGACTACGACGGGTGGGACCACCACCGCGGCCAGGGCGGCGCCGACGGCCAACACTCCAACATGCTCGGCTATCTCGCCGAATGCGTCTCCGCTTTAACCAAAGACCTCGGCCCACATCTCAACAAAACCCTCGTCCTCGTCCAGAGTGAATTCGGTCGAACCGTCCACGAAAACGGCGCCCAGGGCACCGACCACGGCTACGGCGGATTCATGCTCGCCGTCGGCGGGCAAAGCATGCTCAAGCCCAACCCCAAAGGCGCCGGCATCCTCGGCACCCACAAGTCCCTCGGCGACCTCGAAGACGGCCGCTACCAAGTCGTTACGACCGACTTCCGTACCGTGTACTCCGAAGCGCTGGAGAAACTCTTCGTCTTCAATCCTTCCAAATCCAAAATATTTCCGGCCTACAAGGGGTCGCCGGCGAACTATCTCAACTTCATGAACCCGTTCCAGCAGGCGTAGAACAAACGGAAGACATTCGAGGAGGTTGGCACATGCGCTGGACTTTGGCAAAATTTTCGACCCTCGCCCTGGCTTTAGCAGGATGTGCCGCCAAGTCGCCGTCGCGTCAGGCAACCGCCGCAGTGCCGCAAGGCGCGGTGATTGTCCGGCTCGTCGGCCGGCATCAGGCAGTCACCGTCACGTCCGGCCCGGACGGGCCGCTCTATACCGCTCAAACGAACGACGGCAAAACGATCGTCGCCAATGCCACCCTGGAGCAGCTCCGGCTCGAGCACCCTGACGTTTACCATTTCGTCGAGCCCGGCATCGCGACCAGTGCCCGCGGCGAGGCGACGCCGGCCACGGGGACTGTGAACGGCTCGCGGGTGCGGCAGACGTGGTCGGCGGTGGAGGTG
>JBKJRK010000044.1:0-2795 GCA_046593135.1 Tepidisphaeraceae bacterium
AAACGCCCGGCTGCGCATGCAGGCCGCGCCTGAATGGTTTCAAGTGCCCACGCCAGAGGGTTGTGACGGGGTCAAACCCCCGATTAAGAACGCTCGGCCGATCGCGCGTGACGTGGCGATGAAAAGTTCAACTGGTGTCCTATCGCCCCGACTTCAGAATACTCAAATAGACGTCCGGCGGAGTACCCGCCGTAGTCCCCCCGTCATCCATCCACAGACGCGAGTCGCGGCATGCCGCCCGTGGTAAATATCGCAGCCTACAAATTCGCAGAACTCACCGGGCTGGTCGAGCTTCGCGTCGAACTACGTGAGCTTGCCAAGTGTCAGAAACTGCGCGGCACGATCTTGCTCAGCCCCGAAGGCATCAACTTGTTCGTCGCCGGTTTGCGAGACGGCGTCGATGCGCTGCTCGAACGCGTGCGCCGGATTCCGGGGGCGGCTGATCTGGACGTGAAAGAGAGCATCAGCGAAGTCCAGCCCTTCAACCGGATGCTGGTCAAGATCAAGTCGGAGATCATCGCGTTCGGCGTGCCGGGCATCGACCCGCGGCGATACACTTCGCGGCGACTGCCACCCGGAGAGCTCAAACGGTGGCTGGACGAGGGTCGGCCGGTCACGCTGCTCGACACGCGAAATGATTTCGAAGTGAAGGCCGGCACCTTTAAGAACGCCGTCGCCATTGGCGTGGACGATTTTCGGGCGTTCCCTGCGGCCGTGAGCCGGTTGCCGGAGGAACGCAAGCGTCAACCGGTTGTGACGTTTTGCACTGGGGGAATTCGTTGCGAGAAAGCGGCGCCGTTTCTCGAGCGAGAGGGCTTCAGCGACGTTTACCAACTCGACGGCGGCATCCTGAAATATTTCGAGGAATGCGGCGGCGCCCACTACGACGGCCACTGCTTCGTCTTCGACAAACGCGTCGCCCTCGACCCGGCGCTCAAGGAAGCCGGCGTCGGGCAATGCTTCGCCTGCCAAGCCGTCCTGTCGCCCGACGAACTGGCGTCGCCGAAATACGTCGAAGGACAATCCTGTCCGCGGTGCCACCGATCGCCCGACGAACAGTACAACGACCTGATCCGCCGCCGGCGCGACGCCATTCGGCACGCGACCTGCCCCCTGCCCGGCAGCATCCCGTACGACAACGAGCGCCCGATCAACGTCCCGCTGCGCTTCGACGGCCTCGAACTGCTTGATTTCCTCGACGCGATGCATACGCACCTTCCGCGCGACGCCTGGCGGCAGGCGTGCGTCGAAGGGCGGCTGGTCTGCCGCGGCGAAGCAGTCCAGCCGGGCCGGATCATGCGTGCCGGTGAGGTGGTCGTTCACACGATGCCCGCGACGCGCGAGCCTGACGTCGCGACGGGGATCGAGATTGTTTACGAAGACGACGCGATCGTCGTCGTCAACAAGCCCGCCCCGCTGCCGATGCACCCTTGCGGGCGGTTCAACCGGAATTCGCTGTCGTACATCCTCAACCAGGTCTACGCCCCGCTATACCTGCGACCCGCGCATCGCCTCGACGCCGACACGTCCGGCGTCGTCGTCTTCGCCAAGACCCGCGCCATCGCCCGCCTCCTTCAGCAGCAGTTTGAATCCGGAACCGTGCGCAAAACTTACCTCGCCCGGGTGTACGGCTGTCCCGCCCAGGCGGCATTCGAATGCCACGCCCCGATCAGCCCCGACCCCGGCCGCTCCGGCGTGCGTTTGCCAAGCGACGACGGTGTCCCTGCCAGCACGCGGTTTTGCGTGCTTAGGACATTCGACGACGGGACGTCCCTGCTCGAAATCACACCCCTCACCGGCCGAACCAACCAGATCCGCGTCCACCTCTGGTCGCTGCTGCTTCCCATTGTCGGCGATCCGATCTATCTACGGAATCAGCAACTTGGTCCTTCTCAAACGCTTTCGCTCACCGATCAGCAGCTGTGCCTCCAGGCCACGGCGATCGAGTTTTCACACCCGCTAAGCGGAGCGTATTCGCGGCACGAAGCCTCACCTTCAGCCGTGATGACATCCGGCGGCGAGGGTTATACGGATCGAGATTAATCCTTGCGCGAGTTCAGGGCCACTGAAATGGCCGGCCCTGCCGGCTGGAAAATTGAGATATGACGCGCACGGATTAATCACGATCCGTATTAGAATTAATACCCGAACTCCCGAAGGTCGCCTTCGGGCATTTTCTGCGCCGTGTAGGCGGCGAGCCGTCCCCCGATCGACTTCGCGCGGTGCGATCGCTTGGAGACCGCCAGTGCGAGCGCCCGCTTTGCAGTTTCGACGGCGGCGACGAATTGGCCGTCGGCGGCTTGTGCCAGCGCAAGCGCGTCGAGCGCGTAGAGGTCGCGTTCGCGCGATTGCTCGACCGCCCGGGCCGCGACGGAAACCGCTTCTTTCACGTTGCGAACCGACGGGTCCTCCGCGACCGCCAGCCACCACGACAAATGCGCATTGAACTCCGGGTTGAGGGGGATCAACGCCACCGCAGTGCGAATCTCCGTCACCGCTTCGGGGAACCGATTCATCGCGGCCAGTGCCATCCCGAGTTGGTCGTGCGCTGCGGGCAAGTTCGGATCTGCCCGCAGTGCCGCCCGGCACGCCCGCTCGGCCTCCGCCGGCGACCCGCGGGCGGTGAGTACCTGGGCCAAGAGCGGCAGGCGGTCGATTCGCCCCGGTTGAAGGCGGATCGCCTCCCGCACGTAGCGTTCGGACTCGTCGAAACGACCTTCCTCCAATTGCACAAGTCCGAGGTTCACGTAGGGCGGACTGTAATCAGGCTTGATCTTGATGGCCGCCTGAAGCCA
>JBKJRK010000414.1:0-8258 GCA_046593135.1 Tepidisphaeraceae bacterium
AGTAGTCAGTAGTCAGTAGCCAGTAGAAGTCCCGACTCCGCGCCTTCTACTGACTACTGGCTACTGACTACTGACTGCTTCGATGAATGGCTGCAAGCTGCAAAAAATGCGACCCCCATGAGATCTGTGAAGAGTGTCCCGAATGGATCTTCACATTGGCCGATCTCATCATGTGCATGATGGGGCTGTTCGTGATCCTCTGGGTGCTGAAACCCGGCCCGCAGCCGGCGCAAAGGCAGGCGGCCAGCGAGGACATGATCAAGGTCATCGCCTCGATCCGCGAAGCGTTCGGCTACACCCCCGACCCCGAGAGCCAGGACCCCGTCGACATCGAACTGCTGATGCGAAAACTTCAGAAAATTCGCCCGCACATGGGGCCCGGCGAGGGCGGGGAAACGAAAATCAAAAAAGAAGGGGCCGAGGGCACCGACCCGGAAGTCACCAAGATCCGCGACGGCAAGAAGACCGGCGTCGGGGGCCGGCTGTTGTTCGAGCCGGGCGGGGCGGAACTTACGCCGGAAACGAAGCGGGACCTTGACCAGATCGCCGACCAGATCCGCGGACACCGCCAGATCGTTTTCGTGAAGGGGCACGCCGCGTTGGATGATTACCGCGAAGACGTCCCGCCGCAGCGGCAAATGGATTTGTCGATCCGGCGTGCACAAGTGGTCGCCGACTACCTGACGACTGCAAAGGTGTCGCCGGACATTCTGCGCGTGCAGGGCTGTTCGACGTTCGAGCCGGTTGTGCAACGGGTCTATGCCGACGAAATACGCACATTGAATCGCAGGGTGGAAGTCGAAGTGACCGACACGATCGTGGAAGAACGCCAGGACACGGCGCGGGTCGCCATAGAATCCGCCGCGGAACCGGCAGCCAAGAGTTCTGGGTCAAAAGCGGAGCACGGGCCAGCGCACTGACGCACACGCGTGAGGCTGAATTTCGTGATTTCGCACCGCCACGCCGCCGTCCCGGCGGCCGCGAATCGGCGTTTTTCGACGCGCGGAACTGACTCGCGATTCGTCCAAAAAATAAGCTTTGTGCGTTTTGCAGCCCTGCGTGCAGCGAAGCGCTCGCCGCAAGGATGGATCGCATTACTTCAGCTCGATGCGCCACACGTTCCATTCGCCGCCGCGGTTGGAGCGGAAGTAAACGGCCCGTCCGCGGTCGTCCCAGGCGGGGGAATCGTCCCAGCCGCCGTTGGTGGTGATCTGAACGGGCGGGGTGACGCCGGCGGCGTCCAGAACCCACACGTCGCAGTTGTCCGGATTATCCTTCGATTTTCCATGGTCCGAAACGTACGCGACGCGCGTGCCGTCGCCCGACCAGACGGCGTCAAACTCGTCGACGTCCGGGGTGTTCGTCAGGTTGGTCACGTCCCGGCCCTGGTCGCTCATGCGAAAAATGTCGCGCTTGCCGGTCTTCTCGTCGGCCGCGGCGAACAGCACGGCGTCGGCGGTCGGCGCGACGCGGGGCTGCGTGCCACCGGCGGCGGTGAGGTCCTTCAGGTTGTTGCCGTTGAAAGGCTTGGAGAACAGCCGCGGGTCGGTCCGCGTGTCGATTCGCGACTCGTAATACATCTGCGGCTGCGGGTTGGAATCGACCGACGGCCACAGGTCGTTGCTGTCGACGGGTGTCGTCAACTGCTCGGGCACCGGCCGGTCAACCGCCGACATCGACCAGATGCTCAGCTTCCGCCCCGCCCGGTTTGACGCGAACACAATCTGCAACCCGTCGGGCGTGTACGCCGGCGTGATCTCCAGGCTCCGGCCGTCGCTCAGGACAGCGACGTCGGAGCTGCCGTCGGAACCCTGTGTCACGATCTGCGACCGCAACTCCCCCGACACTTCCGTCAGCGTCGTGAATAATATACGCGACCCGTCCGGCGAAACCGCCAGCGTGTCGATCATGGCGCCTTTGGGCTGGTGCGTGATCTGTACCGCGGCGTTGCGCTCGGGCCCGTCGGTCACGTCTTTCAGCGCTTGCGTCGTCAGCCTCTCCGGCGACACCGCCCACCCGCCGTTTCCTCCCGCGATCTTGACGCGCAGCAGCGGCACTTTGCGGACGAGGATTTCTTTCAGCTTGATCGGCGGATAATCCGCCACCCCGCCGTCCCACGCGACGGTGAACGTCGCGTCTTCCCATTCCGAGTCGGCGGTCTTCGCCTTCTTCACCGTCCCGGTGTAGAGCGGCAGTTCACCCTTGTCATTGACCGGGCCGAAGCGGAGTTCGACCGCGTGTACTCCGTTGGAGTCGGGCTTCACCTCGACCCCGCCGATGCTCACCGTCGCCCCCGGCGGGTCGGTGACGATGCGGACGGTTTTCTTCTGCGGCTCCAGCGCAAACGGGTAATTGATCTTGCCGTCCTCCCAGCTGATGTCCGCCGCGACGGTCTGGTAGCCGGGCTTTTCGATGCGAAGCTTCTGCGGCGCGTAGTCGTCCGTCTCGGGATCGACCGGGAACGGGATGTCCTTTTTCTCCAGCGGGGTCGTCCCGAGCAGCTTGTCGTTCAGGTACACCTCGGCGCCGGCCGGCGTGGTGGTGACCTGTAGATCCTTACGCATCGCCTGAAGGTCAATGACGTAAAGCGATTCACGGTCTTCGTAATTGAGCGTCTGCTCAAACGGCTTAAACCCCTCGCGCTCGACCGTGACCTTCCGCGTCCCCCACTTTCCGGCGGCGTCGATCCTGAACTCGACGTCGGCCGCGACTTCCCGCTCCGGCGTCGCCGACAGCGGTTTGCCGTCCAGCCGCACGATCGCCGGCATCGGCCGCAGGCTGAACGTCACCCGGCGGGCCTGCGGCTTCAGCTCGATCACCATCGACTCGCCCGTGCTTCGCGTGATCGTCTGCGCCTGGTCCTTGTACCCCTCCCGCCGGGCGACGACGCGGTGAGCCTGCGTGTCGCCGGGAAACGTAAACGTCTCCGTCAGCGGCCCCCTCCCGCGCTCGCGATCATCAATACGGAGCGTGGCATCAGGCGGGACCGTCGAAATCGTCACCGTGCGCGACGTCGCACAGCCGACCAACACGAGCAGACCCAGGATTGCAATTAGGCGAAACAACATCGGTGCGGCCTCCGGAGCAGGTCCACACGTCTAACTGAAATGCGTGGCGGTGTAAACGATTTGGAAAGTGCGGTAGGAGGTCAGTTTCAAACAGCATCAGGTGAGGTGCGGCTTTAGGCGATGACAGACGGGTTCCCGCGACAGATTTTTAGAACCGTCAAGCAACGAGTTCCGCGGCGACGGTACAGAACAACCCCGCCTCTGAAGTAATTAAGAGCGACAGAGCTTCGGCCGGCGTTTTTAGGCCGCGCAGAAACTATCCCACTCCAATCCGAGCTGACGAACCGCGCCGCGCACGGTGCCGAGTTTCAAATCGCGGCCACTCCAATCCGGCACGACCGTCGATCGAGAGTTCAGCGGATTACGCCATTTTCGGTGTGACCCGTCTCCGGTTCGCACCACTTCAACGCAACCCAAAGCCTGGAGCTTTCGCGCAACGTCGCGATACCTCACACAACCTCCACCAACGCATCGCTCCACACCAACTGGCCGGTGGACGGGAGTTCAATGCCTTCCGGAAGACGCCGCCCGTCTTCGGCGTAGAGTTCCAATACGGCGGCCAGCGCGTCCTTCACGTTAGCGAACGCTTCTTCAAGTGTGTCGCCTTCGGTCAGCAATTCCGGCAACACTGGCGAAGTTACCGTAAATCCCCCTTCGGGCTGGGGGGCGAATACGAGGGGAAGTCGGATCATTTCAAGAGTTTAACATACTGCCAGTCATCGATGCCACATTACATTCGGCCCGTCAGTCTTGCCCAACTCGCTTTCATACGGGGACGGAATACGTCTATCGTCCCGCCGTGACGTCGCCGTTACCGCTACTCCGGCGCTGCTCGGCTGGCTGGCGCTCGGAAGCCGGCCGAGCGGCGCCGAGGCGTTCGTCGGCGGCGGCGTTGGCGGTCGTGGGACGCGGGGAGGCGACGGGGCCCGCGATAGCGGGCTCAATCTGGGCGACCATGTCGATCGGCATCGTCGCCTCCGCCACGCGCTTCACCTGCTCGTCCATCACCGTCACCTTGAGGATGTAACGGTTGACCGACAGGTTGGGCGGCAGCGTGATGACCTGTGCGACGCAGAAATCCTGCCGGCGATTCCGCGAGCGGTCGGGGACCGTCTGCCGCGGGCTCGACCACACGCGCTGGCCGCTCTCGGTGTACAGCACGGCTTCCTGGGAAAGCTTGGACTCCCAGACGCCCTTATCGTTCTGCTGCGACGAGACGTTGGCGACTTCGCAGTAGACGATGGCCGCGTTTTTTACGCCGGCGAGGAAGCGGGCGTCGATCGGCTCGTAGAGCCCGAAGCCGTCCATCTTGCGGCACAGGGCAATGGTCGGGATCGACAATTCCGCCTGGCTGCGCAATCGGGCGGCCAGGTCGAGGAGCGGCCGGACTTTGCGCGACAGGAGCATGTTGTTGTCGCCACGCAAGCCGTTGCGGAAGTTGGTCAGCCCGTCCAGCAGCGCGGTGAGCAGTTCGCGGTCTTCGGTGGGCAGGGTGGAGATCGTGTTCAGATCGGGAACGTTTTCGTCCATCAAGTAGCGCAACAGTTGGTGCTCGAGGTGGGCCGCCACGTCGCTCGGATTATCGCGCAAATTTTGGGCGACCTTACGGGAGAGGGCGTCGGCGTTTAGAGTGTCTTTGACCACCGGCGCGGCCGACGGCTCGGCGATGATTGCCGCCGCGGGGGCGGCGGGCTGGGCGATCTCGGCGAGATCAAGGCCGCGGTTGGCGACGGCTCCTCTTGCCGGGGCTTGGACAGTCGGTGCGGCTGCTTCGTGGACGACAGCGATTTCCGGAGACGTCAAAGGCGCATGCTCTGGTCGTTCCAAAGGACGCGTGCGATTGATGCGTTCGTCGGCAACGGGCGCTAGTTGTTGAGCGTGCTCGTCATTTGCGGCGGGACGGTCGGTCAGGCGCAGCTCTTCCCCGCCGGGCCATTTGACTTCCGATTGCTGGGGCGACATTGCCTTGGCGAGGGCCTCGCTTCGCGCCTGGCGCAACGTCCGCACGTCGGCGGCATGCGCGGCATCAGCCGACCGCTGCGCCGCCGCGAGCGGATCGTCGGACACGGGGACACGCAGCGGTGCGGGCGCCACGGCCACTGCCTGGGGTACAGACTTGTCTCCGCCGCCGCCGAAGATGCATCCGGAAGCGAGAGTTGGAACTAGAATCGAAGCCGCGATACGGACATGAAAATGCGTGCCCATAAGACCCATCCTTGAGTGTGAGAGCCGGCAATCCTTGCCGGCCGTGGCCCGGAGCATGGAATCATAACGCCGCCGAAACGCGTCGCAAGCAGGAATTGGGCGGGAAATAAGAAGGGGTCAGGAGTCGGTAGGCAAGGGGCTGGGACATGAGAAGTCGTAACTGTTACAGCCCACTGTAGGTTTTGACTTTCCTCGTGCTTGTCTTCCTGCTTTCGTGACTTCCGCGTTGTTGCCGGCAATAAAAAGAAGGCCCCGGGCCTTTCCAGTGTGCTCTGCTGTGAGGCAGGAGGCGTCTCTCGGCGCCTGTGCTGACAAGCTGCATAAACAGCCGCGTGTACCGCAGGAGTCGCGCCTCCGGAAGCTGCTTAAAGCAGCCCACACTTACAGTCAGATTTGGTCACGGATCACCTCCATTTCAGACGAGTGTCGGCCATACGAACGGGGCCGGTGACTCGTAGCCTTACGTTTTCGGGCTTTCCAGATCCGCATCTGAAAGCCCGTTTTCAGCCGGCCGCTTTCGCACCCGGCTGATGTAACTATGATACGTTTGAACCGATCAAAGGATCAATCGGGGGAAAATTTTCCGCAGTCGGGCATGGATCCGTCGGATTACCAGGACGAAGCGCAAGCGCCGAGCTATTTGGACGATACAATAGAGACGTATGCGCGACGCACGACAGACGCTGGAGCAATACTTCCTCGAGATGCGATGGCGGTGCCTCTCGCTCGCGGCCGACCTCGACCGGATCGAGCGCAGCCCCGGCGGGCCGGCACTGATCGACTCCGACCCCCAGCTCAAGCAACTCCGCGAAGCAATCGCCGTCCTTCTTGACGGAAAAAACAACCGCGCCGAGCAGGTCCAGACCATTTTTAGCGACAAAACGCCCCCGCCGCCCTTCAATCCAAAATCCAAAATCCAAAATCCAAAATAGAAGTAAATGCGGTACATCGACCCCCACATTCATTGCATCAGCCGGACCACCGACGATTACCTGTACATGGCCCGTAGCGGCGTCGTCGCCGTGACGGAGCCGGCGTTTTGGGCGGGGTTTGACCGCTCGAGCGCGACGAGCTTCGCCGATTACTTTCACCACCTGACCGACATCGAGCCCGTCCGCGCCGCCCGGTACGGCATCGACCACTACTCCTGGCTCTGTATCAACGCCAAAGAAGCCGAGAACATCGAGCTGTCGCGCGAAGTCATCAAGCTCATTCCGCCGCTGCTCGATCACCCCCGCGTGCTCGGCGTCGGCGAGATCGGGCTGAACAAAAACACGCGTAATGAGATCACGATCTTCGAAGAGCAGGTTGACCTCGCGGCGAAGCACGATCAGTTGATCCTGATCCACACGCCCCACCTCGACGACAAACACAAGGGCACGTCGATCATCGTCGATGTCCTGAAAAACGATAAGCGGATCAAGCCCGAGCGCGTGCTGATCGACCACTGCGAAGAACACACCATCCGCATCGCCCGCGACAACGGGTTCTGGGCGGGGCTGACGGTCTACCCGGTGTCGAAGATCACGCCACAGCGCGGCGCGGACATCCTCGAACAGTTCGGCCCCCAGATGATCTGCGTGAACAGCGCCAGCGACTGGGGCGAAAGCTCGCCCAGCATGCTGACCGACACTTGCCTCGAGTTCCTCCGCCGGGGGCACAGCGAGGCGGAAGCGGCCGAGATCTTCCACAACAACCCTTGCCGGTTTTTCGCGCAGAGTGGGAAGTGGAAGATTAAGCCGATCGAGACGTAAGAGTTGCGAAAGCACTATCCGCCCGCCGACACCACTGGGGTGCGGAGAAATACGGAAGACGCATTAACACGAATTACACGAATCTCCACGAATTCGTGCAAATTCATGTCTATTGGTGTCGATTCGTGTTCGGCCTTTCCAATCTGGGAGACTACATCCGATCTCAACGGGAAGTACCTTCCAGCGCGATATGAAGCCTCATCCCCCCACCCGCGTCGGCGGGTGGGTCGGCGATCCGAGGACGCCGTAGGCGGTCCAAGTCAGCGTTTTGAGATTCAGAATCTGCTGGCTGTCGTCCGTGACGGCTTCGAGTTGGCCGGCGGCATTGGTGGTCTGGCCGGCGCCGAGGTAGAGGTTGTCCCGGTCGGCGTCGGCGTAGGCGCCGGAGCGGGGGAGAATCAGGTCGGGGAGAAGCTTCCAACGCCCTTTCGACAAGTCGTACCGGGCGGCGGCGCGGGAGGCTTGGCCGTCGACGTGGCCGCCGAGGAGATAGGCCTTTCCGTTGAGAACGGTGACGGCGCTGCCGCTCGCGGCGAACGGCATGGCCCGGCCGATTTTCCAGCGATTGCGAAGCGTGTCGAAGATTTGCACCTTGCCGGCGGCATCGCCCGTGCCGCCGAAGAGGATCAGCTTGGACTTGTGAACAACGACCGCCCCGCCGCCCCCGGCGAACGGACGGGCCGAGGCGGGCGACGCAATCCGGGCCTGGCGGGTTGCGACGTCTTGCGCGAGGATCGATCCGTCCGACCCCACGCTGTACAAAATTTTTCCCACCATCCCGCCCGTCACCGCCCCCGCCAGCATCGGCGGCGTCTGGATCGGCAAAGGATGATCACTCGAAGCCAGCGCCGCACTCTGCGCCGATTGTGTCGGGAGCTGGCCGACCCAAGTCTGACTTTGGGGGCTGTTGGTCTGCGTGCCGCCCAGCGTGATGTAGACGGCGTTGCCGACCGCCCGAACGACCGCCCCCTGCCGGGCCGCGGGCAACGGCGGCATGCCGGTCCACGAATTGGTGTTGGGGTCGTACGCCACCACGTTCGTCGTCGGCTGGAAATTGTCCACCTGCCCGCCGGCCATCACGATCTTTCCGTCAAGCACAAAGGTGCCCGATTCCATGTGGCTCTTGGCGATCGGCAGGCTCGCCAGCGACGTCCAGGAATCCGTCGCGGGGTCGTAAACGTCGAGGTCCGTTTCCTGTTGGTGAAGCTGGTCGTGTCCGTGTTCCCCACCG
>JBKJRK010000058.1:0-3093 GCA_046593135.1 Tepidisphaeraceae bacterium
CCTCGGTTCGCGGCCGCCCGCAGGGCGGCAGGTCGCGCTCGACGCACGAGAACCAACCGGAATCCGTATTATCGGGCGTCTCGGTTCCGACCGGCAGTTCCTGCTGTAGCCGCGACGCCCGCGTCGCCGCTGACAGATCAGCACGTCACAGATTCGGCTCGTTCCGTTTTGCGCGGTTCTTCTCCAGAATCGCGTAAAGGATTAGCACGAACGCCAGCAGCCGGATGAGGTACAGTGCCGGCCGGAATTCGTAATCCGATTTGGTGAACGAAAGCAGGAGCCAGTTCAGCCCCATCAGCCAGAAGGCGACGGCGAAAATCGCGAACAGGCGGTCGCGGGTCTTCCGCCAGAAACGCAGGAAAAACAAGCCGGCGGCGAAGCACGCCATCACCAGCGCGCCGAGCATAAACCGATTGACTGCTTCTGCATTCACGATGGCATCCTCCGCGCCGGACACTAATCACGATTTCCGCCCGGCGCTACTCCGCGTCCCAAATCAAGCCGTAGAGCAACATCGTCAATCCGATCATGGCGGCCGTGCTCCGCCACAACGCAAAACTGATTCCCAATACGCCGTCCATGGTCGGCAGGACCACCTGGTCAATGAACAGAATGACGTTATTCACTGTCAGCGCCGTGAAACACAGGCTGCTCCACAGCAGGAAACGCGCGCGAGACCGGCGGTAACCGCGGAACAACAGCACGGCACACGCCAGAGACGTCGCCGCGCACAGAATGTACACGGGTTCAGCCATCGGACCTTTCCTTTCTGATCCGAAACGCGTCGGCAAAGCTCCGGATCTTGTCCGTTGGCTTCGCAAATATGAGGCCGATGACCGTAACGCGACGATCGGCGTATGTTTGAGAAAGCTCGTCGACCGTTTGTCCCAGTTCCGGAATGCGGGGCTCGTACCGAAATTGAGCCGGGCTCCCCCCCGTCGCCACTACGAGCCCCCCTGCCGCCATGGTCGAGAGTTGGACATCAACCCAGGCCGGGTCGATGCGGAGCTGCTGAGCCAATTCCCCGGCCGTCCAAACCCTCTCCGCGTGCCCGGCCAAGAGCAGCAGCATCTCGAGCTGCATCACCGAATCCAAGTGGTCGGTGATGAACTGCTTCACCCGAGGTGGGATTCCGTCGTCCACGTAAATGCCTCGAACCGAAACCTGCACGTTGGCGAAGTGCTCTCACGTCCGATCAGGGGAGCGGACAGTAACGTCAGCGGTGAAGTGTGCAAGAGTGCGGGAAGAATTTCTTTCACGGCGGACGTGTTTTCAAGAAGTCGGTTTTTTCGTGGTGCGGGCGTCCTGCCCGCCAGGAATCGAAGAAAGGTAAAAACACGGAGGAAGAGATGTGTCCACACGTATTTCAAACACTTTTGAGACGTCTTACGCAAGACCTTGAAATCGAAAGTAAGACGCCGCGAAACAGCGGTCCGCGAGCGCGACGACGAGCCGGTCAACCTGCCCCGCGGGCGACTTGAAGTTGAAGGTCGCCGACAGCGGGCGTTCAATCAGTTCCACCAGGGCGAACGCGGGCTCGTAGCCCGTGTCGTGAAGCTCGCGAAGCAGGTGGCGCTGGAAGATCTCAAGCGTAACGGCGTCGGTGCTCTGGCTCACCCCGCTGGCCAACAGGCTGACCGACGCCAACTCTCCGCCGGCCCGGAGCGTAGCGATGCCCGAGCTCGGCGACGCCGACCGCCAGCGGAAAGAGAGCGTCGTACCGTCGATCGGCAGCGACCCTTCAAATTCGTCTGGAGTTTGCCACAATTGTCCCGAGAAATGACCAATTAGCTCCGACGCACCCGGAATTTGCTCGAGGTCGCCGTAATGGTATTCGGCCTTGAGCTGCAGCTCGCCGCGGGCGTTCAAATCAGCGACGCAAAATGGGCCACGGGCGGGTGTCACCAATCCGTTGTAGCCGCCCGATGAACTTGCCACAATACATTCTTGAGGCGACTTGGACGTAAACCCAGATGAGATCGGTCAATGCGACAAAATTTCGGCATTGAGGGTCTTTTTGAAAAGCGGTAAGTTCTTCCCGTGGCGTTTGGGGTGCTGGCGATTATCGCCTAAATCCAATGACGGTGAGAGCTGCCGATGCTCGGGGCCGGCGGCCGACCTGCCCGCATTCGTCCTAGCGCGAGCGAAAATTTCATGCACTTCTAGGAGACGTTATGAGCAGCAAGCCATTGCCCTCTGCTTCGAAAACCGCTGAAGCCAAGAAACGCCTAGTGCCGCCCGCCGGCAAAAACGGAAACGGTAACGGTCACGCGCGCCAAGCGGCCGGAAACGGCACGCGGAAAACCGCTCGCAGCGCCGCAGACACGGAAGTCCTCGACGGCCAGCCCCCGTTGGAAACGCTCCTCGGGCTCACGCGCGACGGTAAGCCGAAGCAGCTCGACAAGCGAACGCTGCTCGCCGGCCTGCTCGCGTTTCGCAAGGGCGATTTCTCGGTGCGCCTGCCGATCGATCTGGAAGGCATCGACGGCAAGATTGCCGACGCTTTCAACGACGTCATCGACCTGAACGAGCGCATGAGCAAAGAGCTCGAGCGCCTTAGCCGGGTCGTGGGTAAGGAAGGAAAGATCACGCAGCGGGCGGGCATGGGCGAGGTGACCGGGGCGTGGCAGGAATCGGTCAACTCCGTCAACGCGCTGATCAGCGACCTTGTCCACCCGACCAGCGAAACCGCCCGCGTGATCGGCGCCGTGGCGAAAGGCGACTTGTCGCAGACGATGGCCCTCGACGTCGAAGGCCGCCCGCTGGCCGGCGAATTCCTTCGCACGGCCCGGACGGTCAACACGATGGTGGAGCAGCTCGGCAGCTTCGCGTCGGAAGTGACGCGCGTGGCCCGCGAAGTGGGTACCGAAGGAAAGCTCGGCGGCCAGGCGAAGGTGCGAGGCGTCGCCGGCACGTGGAAGGATCTAACCGACAGCGTGAATTTGATGGCCGGTAACCTCACCGGCCAGGTCCGCAACATCGCCGCCGTGACGACCGCCGTCGCCAACGGCGACTTGTCGAAGAAAATCACCGTCGACGTCTCAGGCGAAATTCGCGAGCTCAAAGAGACGCTCAACACGATGGTGGACCAGC
>JBKJRK010000610.1:0-3877 GCA_046593135.1 Tepidisphaeraceae bacterium
AGAAGGGTACAAAGCGGTGCTGACGTTCATCTATTGGATCGACCCGCCGCTGGTCGAGGAGCCGGGCATGTTCCTGTTTCGCGGGCGGTGGTACCAGATGATGGCGGTCGATTTGTCCGAATACCGGGACCACATGCGCCGCCGCTCGCCGAAGTGGGAGACCGTCGCGCTGGGGGCCGCGGATTTTCGCTGCCTTGCCCGCCCGATCGAAAGCTGGTTATGATTAACCGTATGACGGGCCGTAAGTTGATCGTAATGACCGTATGCCTGCTGTCGTGGGCGACCGCGCCGTCGCCGACTTTCGCGCAGGACGAGCCCGATTTCAAGCACGACGCACGGCTCGAGGGATATACCGACAAGCTAGCCCTGGAGCCCTCCAACACCGCCATGACGTGGGTCGGCTTCGCGGTCTGTTCCGGAATCGCGCTGCTAGCGCTGTTCAAGGACGCGAAGCGGTCTCACTTGGATTAATCAACACGAGGAGACGCATCATGAAGAATACTGTTTTCTGGGCGTTGGCCGCCCTCAACGTCGTTCTAATCGTGGCCGTGCTGGCCCCGTACTTCCAAGGCAACCAGGCCATGGCCCAGCGCGCGGGCTCGCGACGGCCGGAGATGATCATGATCCCGGGCGAAGTTGTCGGCGGAAACAGCGCGGTCGTCTATCTCGTCGACACCGCTAACCGTAAACTCGGCGCCGTCACCCTCAATGCCCGAGGCAACGGGCTGGACAGCCTCGATCCGCAACTCCTCGAACGCGTTTTCTCCGATCGCGCCGTCGAGCCCGAAAACGGAAAGGGCGGCAAGAAGTAAGGCGCCCCGCCAATCACCTGCGGCGGATCCTTCTTCCGCTTCGCAGCCTACGAGGACACGACCATGGATAACAAAACCTTCGGAATCGGCATCCTGACGCTCACTGCCGTCGCACTGTTCATCGCGGTCCTGTTCGCGCCGCGTCCCGCTATCGGCATTGAGTCGGTTTCCAACGACGACATGCAAGCTGTTACTTGCCGCTTCCAAGGCGGCGGCGACGCGCTGTATCTGCTCGACCAGTCGAGCGGCAAGCTCGCCGTTTTCACCGTCAACAGTCGCGGCGGACTGAAACTCCAGACCGTCGCCGACATCGAAAGCGGCTTTCGGGACAGCGGAACCGCAGGCGGCGACAAGGGCGGCAAACGGTGAACGGCTAATCAAGTTTTCGCTAACAGCCACCGGAGTCGCGCCAGCCGGCGGGGCCAGACTGTTTGCACGACGTCAAGACGTTTAACGCTCGTGTTCCGGCGAGCCAAACCGAATCGCGATCGATCGCGGGAAGTCAACTCACAGGAGGTTCCGGGTGCAGGCACGCGTTGCGCAGATCGCCGGTCAGGTCCTCGAAGGCGGGCTGGTGGAGAGGGCCGATGCGGAGTACCTCGCCCGCGTCGGCGGGGACGACGTCTACGACCTGTTCTACTGGGCCAACAAGATCCGCTCCCGTTTCATGGGCCGCGACGTGAAGTTCTGCGCCATCGTCGCCGCGAAGGTCGGCGGGTGTAGCGAGGACTGCAAGTTCTGCGCCCAATCCGAACACCACGACGGCCCCGCCAAGGATCAGTCCAGGCTGACCGACGAGCAGGTCCTCGACAGCGCGTGGCACGCTGCCAGCGTCGGCGCCGACAGCTTCGGCATCGTGAACTCCGGCCGCGGGCCGACCCGGCGCGAGCTTGAAGAGTGGCTCAAGCCGATCATGATGCGTATCGCGAAAGAGGGTAAAACCCGCGCGTGCGCGACGCTCGGAGCCCTCACGCCCGAAACCGCCAAGTTCCTCTACGACTGCGGCATCCGCCGGATCAACCACAACATCGAAACCAGCGAACGCCATTACCCCAACATCGTTTCCACCCACCCGTTTTCCGAGCGCGTCAACACGCTGAAGATCGCGAAGGCGGCGGGGCTGTCGCTGTGCAGCGGGGGGATCTTCGGCATGGGCGAAGAGTGGCAAGACCGGCTCGACATGATGTTCACGCTCCGCGAACTCGGAGTGGACGTGATGCCGATCAACTTCCTCAACGCCATCGACGGAACTCCCCTGGAAGGCCAGCCGCAGTTGGCGCCGATGGAGTGCCTGAAGATCATCAGCCTTTGCCGATTCGTCCTGCCCACGGCGGAACTAAAAGTTGCCGGCGGGCGCGAGAAAGTACTGCGCGACCTGCAAAGCTGGATCTTCTTCGCCGGCGCCGACAGCACGATGATCGGCAACTACCTCACCACCTACGGCCGCACGCCCGACCTCGACCACCAGATGGTCCGCGACCTCGGCCTGAGTTGGCGCGCCTACAGCGGCGGGGGGGTCGAGCCCACCACGCCCGACCCGACGCTCAACCGCGTTTCCCACACCGGAAAGCATTCCATCCCGATCCTTTACGAGCGCGAAGTCACTGCGCCAGAGCCCGCGCGGGCGTGACCGACCATGCGCCCTGACGTGTCTATCGCGAAGACGGTCCATTCCCAAGTCCACGGATTGCCGTCCGTGGGCTTTGACGTTGACGTTGACGCGTCATCACGAAGGTATGAACCACGCGTCGTGATCTCCTCCTGGTCGATGGAAACGGTTTTCGGAGAAACGCTCGACACGTGGAATCGCATCATGAATGGCGATTCCATTGATGACAACCAACGTGTCGAGCGGTTCGGCCCGGCTCGCCGTGCCGCGCGGCTGGCCCGGCGCGTCGCGTTGCAGAACGTGGCCGCCGGTCTTGACGCCGGAGCGGCCGTCGTCGTCGCCACCAGCAAGGGGGCGATCGAAGAATGGTTGCGCCCCCCGCCGGTGCCAACGTCCGATAACCCAACAGGGGGCTTGCACGCGGCCGGTCTCGGCGACATCGCCGGCGAGATCCGGTCGCTCGTCGGAGGGTGTGGACCGACGCTGACTGTTTCCGCCGCCTGCGCGAGCGGCCTGATCGCGCTGGTTCGCGGGGCGATGATGATCCGATCCGGCGAGGTCCGGCAGGCCCTGATCGTCGCGACCGAAGCCTCGGTTCATCCTCTGTTTATCGGGAGCTTTCGTCGCCTCGGCGTCCTCGCGAAACCCGGCGAAGGGTGTCGCCCGTTCGACCGGAACCGCGCCGGCTTTTACATGAGTGAGGCCGCTTGTGCCGTATTGCTGCAGGCGTGCGATGGCGAAGATCGTGTCCCCGGACCGGTGATCATCGAGCGATTCGCACTCGGAGGCGACGCCACGCACCTGACGGGCGCGGACCCGGACGGGCGGCTGCTGAAACACCTGCTGGCCCGCGTCGTCGACGACCGTCCGGTTGACCTCATCCACGCCCACGGAACCGGGACCGAAATGAACGACGCCACCGAACTGTCCGCGATCGAGGCGACAATCTGCGACGGTCCAAAACGTCCGGTCGTCTATTCGCACAAGGCAGCCCTTGGGCACAGCCTCGGGACGTCTGGGTTGCTGAGCGTGGTGCTGAATTGCCAAGCTCACACGACCGGCCGCATCCCGCCGAACCCGCGGACCACCGATCCGCTGCCGGCGGGGCGCGTGCTCATCCCACATAAACCCACCGAGCGAGCCGTCCGCCGAAGCCTGGCGATCGCCGCGGGTTTCGGCGGCGCGACGGCCGTGGTAAGTTTGACGAGCCGGTGAGCACCCGGCCCGCTCTGCAATACGCGCCCTCATTTCGGAACAGACCCCATGAGCGAACAGATTTGGTACTACGCCCGCAACGGCCAGCAACTTGGTCCAATTTCCTTAGAAGCTTTGCGAACTCAAGCTGCCTCCGGCAACCTGCAAGGCGACGATTTGGTCTGGCGGGAGGGCATGCCCGACTGGCTCGAGGCCCGAAACGTCGCCGAAATGGCCGACGCGTTGGCGGCCAAGCCGGACG
>JBKJRK010000389.1:0-2690 GCA_046593135.1 Tepidisphaeraceae bacterium
ACCGGGAGCCTCCGATACCACGCGTTCGTCATTCGCCGAATGCGTCTAAGCAGTTACCCGGTTTCTCGCCGTCTCTGATACGGATCGTGATTAATTCTCGCGCGAGTTCAGGGCCGCCGAAGCGGCCCTGCCGGCTGGAAAATTGAGACATGACGCGCACGGATTAATCCCGATCCGTATGATTCATCCGTAAAGTTCATTTCTCTCGTAAAGTTCATTTCTCGGACATTCTGGACTTAGCGCAAGCTCGCCGCACCCGTATCGGGTGTGGCGTCGAGTGTCAGCCCGGCCGACCGGCCGTTTGCGGTTTCGCAGGCCGAAACGCGCACTCCGGTCTGCGAAACCGCAAGCGGCGATCGTGGTTCGCGCTTCGCCCGAGGATCTTGTGGCACGTTTGCTGAAGCGGCGAGCCCGCGTTACCTCCTACAGTCAACACGGCCCGCTAAACGGCTACGTAGGCGTCGCACTTACGAGGTGGTCGAATTGCTGTAAGTCGCCGTCTGGCCCCCCCCGCGCGGTCCAAAAGCGGACGGTAACTCCTGTGGTTGCATCCGGTGCATATGAATCGGATATCAGATCGTCCGTAACCCACAGGAGATGTGCGGATGAGATGTTCGATACTTGTCGTTGATGACCACGCCATAACCCGCGAGCCGCTTGCGAAGTTGCTCCGCTACGAAGGATTTGATGCGACTTGTGCCGCCAACGGCGTCGAGGCCCTCAACGCCGTCCGCGCCTGCAGGCCCGACCTCGTTTTACTCGACGTGATAATGCCGAAGATGAACGGCGTCGAATTCCTGCACGCCGTCCGGAGCGACGCACGCTCGGAGTCGATCCCCGTCATCGCCCTCACCGGCGTGCTGGACCCCAACCACCTTACCCGCCTGAGGGAACTAGGCGTCGCCGAAGTGATGACCAAGGCGCGGTTCACCATCGAGCAACTGCTTGAGCGGGTGAGGACACTCGTTCCGGGATGCAGGGAGGGGAATGAAAAATGAAAAACATGCAATGCAAAACCGGTTAATGGAAAGCGGTACGCGCTTTTTCTCCGTTAATCGGTTTTGCAATTTTCATTGCATGATTTTCATTCGCCTTGTTTTTCGTCGGCGGTCTCAATCATTCAACCGGTCCCGGATCGTGTCCCAGGCCGGGAGGTACCCGTCGCAGGGGTAGCAAAGGGAGGCGTGTGTGGCGGCGACGACGACGAAGTCGTCGACGCCGTCGAGCCGGCAGCTTTCCACGCTCACCGGCCCGTCGCTCTCGCCGCGCTGCCGCATCCGGCCGGCGGTGTTGAGGAGCTTGTTTTTCGTCTGCCGGAAACCCCACCAGTTCGACACGCAGTTGGGAATCCACCCCGCCACACCGTCTATGCAGTTGGTGGTGATGCGCCGCGCGGGGTGCTGGTTGCCGGCGACAATGGTGTACTTCACGCCTGCACGGCGGGGGTGAGCATTGAGAACTCGAAGAAAGTTCGAGCCCGGCTTCAAATCCGCGCCGGCTTCGCCAAGGCCGTCGGTGATCATCCAACTGGGGCTCCAGTTGGGCTCGTGACGCCAGAGGTCGTAGTGCTCGTCGAGTTCCAGGGCGAGGCGGTACCCGGCCCACGACGAGCCGCGGTTGGGCGTGCCGAGCATAATGAAGCGTTCGACCCCGCCGCGATAACCTTCCCCTTCGACGTAGCCGCGCGCGACGAGCCCCCCCATGCTGTGGCAAACGAGGTCGTAAGTGAGGTCGGGAATTTCGAGGCGTAACAGCGCGAGCTTTTCGCCGAGCGCTTTGGAACTGTCGGCGATCGGCTGGTCGCTCGGATAGGCGAAGACGGCCGCCTGCCGGCCTTCTTTGTGAAGCAGGTCGATCATGGGCTGCCAGTTGAGCCGGTCGCAGTCGAGCCCGTGGATGAGCACGACGAGCGGCTTGGTCGTGTCGATGTTCTTCGGCCCCCACAAGCCGTAATACGCACGCTGCCGAGCCGTGGCGTCCGGCGCCGCGACGGCAGTAAATATGCGGGCGGCTTGCTTGGCGGTGCGGACGCTCTTGGGGAGCTTTTCGGTGTCAATGTGGAGTACGACGACGTCGTCCGTCGCGCTGATGCGGCACCCGTCGCCGAGCGATTCGTTCAGCGCCGTGACGAACAGCGACCCGTTGAGTCCGCGGAAGTCGATCTCGCCACAGTCGAACGAGCAGTCCGGCAGGTTCAACTCCCGGCACAGCGCAGCCGCCAAGTCCGCCGTCCGTAGCTTCCCTTCATGCAGTGCGACCCGCGCCTCGCGCGGCACGGCGACGGCCGGGACGGCGCAGCATGAGAGAAAGACAACGACGATCGCAGCAATCTTTTTCAGCATGTAATGCGACTCCTACCACTGCGTTCCCCGATCGATCAGGCATTTGGGACAGTAGGCATCCTGTACGGACGGCTGGCCATTATAACGTTCAATCCAAATTTGAAGCGTCAAGACCAGTAGACGATTTTCATTTGACGGTCCCTTGGTAGACAGGCGGCAAATCACCGTATTCTCTGCCATATCCTGAAAAATGATAACTTACTTAAATAGGGTTGCACCCATTGAAAATTTCCGATTATTTCGTTGATCCATTTTTTCGTGCGCAGAATGCCGGTCGGCCGAAATTTTCCCTACTTCTCCGACAACGTGATGGTGCAGTTGAAGTCTTGAAGCGAAGGCGCTTTGAGG
>JBKJRK010000458.1:0-10270 GCA_046593135.1 Tepidisphaeraceae bacterium
AGCATGGTGACGACCCGTTCGCCACCGACGAGTGATTTCATGACAACCATTCCGGGGTGATCGTCGACCACCCGGCCAATGACGGCGGCGTTGCGCCCCAGCGGGTGGGCACGCATCGCCGACAACACCCGATCCGCGTCGTCCGGCGGGACGACGGCAATCAACTTCCCCTCGTTGGCGACGTACAGCGGATCAAGGCCGAGCATCTCGCACGCGGCTTTGACTTCGCGGCGCAGCGCCAACGCCGCTTCGTCGAGCGACACGCCGACGCGCGAGGCCTCCGCCAGCTCGTTCATGGAGCTGGAGACGCCGCCGCGGGTCGGGTCGCGCATGCAGCGGATGTCCGGGCACGTCTTGAGCATCGCCTGCACCAGATCCGTCAGGGGCGCCGAGTCGCTCTCAAGCACGGTTTCAAACTCGATCCCCTCGCGGACCGACATGATCGCTATGCCGTGGTCGCCGATCGTTCCGGACACGATGATCACATCGCCCGGCCGGGCCGAGCGGATGGAAAGCGACACGCCGGCCGGGACGACGCCGATGCCCGACGTCGTGATGAAGATCTGATCGCCCTTGCCGCGGTCGACGACTTTCGTGTCGCCGGTCACGAGCTGCACGCCCGCCTCGTCGCACGCCTCGCGCATCGAGGCCACGACCCGCTTGAGGTCGTCGAGCGGCATCCCCTCTTCGAGGATGAACGCAGCGGACAAAAACATCGGCGTCGCGCCGCCGACGGCGAGGTCGTTGACGGTGCCGTGGACGGCGAGTTTTCCGATGTCCCCGCCGGGGAAGAAGATGGGTTTGACGACGAAGGAATCGGTGGTAAAGGCGAGACGCGGTTTGGATTTTGGATTTTGGATTTTGGATTGAAGATGACGTGCGTGTCCTTCGCCGTTCAATCCAAAATTCGAACTCGCAAATCCAAAATCCAGATCGAGCGTCGCCTGGTCTTCCAACGCGTTCAGGGTTTTATTGCCGAATCCCGGAAGGAAGACCCGGCGGATGAGGTCCGCGCTCAACCCCCCGCCGCTGCCGTGGCCTAGCAGAATTCGGTCGTAGTGCATCTTCGGCAGCGGGCACGTGCCGAGCATGGCGAGGTCGAGGTTGTCGGTGGCGGGACGGTTCATGGTCTTTACATCACGTCTTCTTCGCCGCGGATCACGTGGACGAGGTCCCAGATGATGTGCAGCAGGGTTTCGTGCGTTTCCTGGATGCGGGGAATGCTGAAGCTGGGGACGACGAAGCAGTGGTCGCACAGCGACGGGATGCGCCCGCCGTCCTTGCCGGAGAAGCCGATCGTCAGCATGCCCATTTCCCGGGCCGTCTGCATCGCGCGGTTGATGTTGCTCGATTTGCCGCTGGTCGAGACGCCGAGCGCCATGTCCCCGGCCCGGCCGAGCATTTTCAGTTGCTGTGAAAAGATCAGCGAGAAATCCTGGTCGTTGCCGATCGCGGTCATGACGGCGACGTCGGTGGTGAGCGAGATGCACGGCAGGGCGGGGCGTTTTTCAATGGTGGGGTGCATGAACTCGAGGGAGAGGTGGATGGCGTCGCACGAGCTTCCGCCGTTGCCCATCGAATACAGCCGCCTGCCGTCGTCAAATCGGCGTGCCATCGCGGCGGAGCAGGCGACGACTTTCTCGGCGTTTTCGGTAAAGAACTGCTCCTTTAGCGCCGCCGCCTCGCGCGCCTGGCGCAGGACTTTCCCCGCCAGTTCGCTCGGCGGCGACGACGGCGATGACGACACGTGATCGACCAGCGTCATGCGACACCTCCGATTGTCACGAGCCGCTCGGCCGGTTTACGCATGCCTTCGAGGTGGCGACCGTACGCGTGGTACGCCGCGCACGCGCCTTCGGCCGAGACCATCGTCGCGCCCAATGGGTTTTGCGGCGTGCATTCCTTGCCGAACGCCGGGCAGTCGCACGGCTTCTTCAAGCCCCGGAGGATTTGCCCGCTGATGCAGACGCCCGATTCCTGCGTCTCAATGTCGTCGACCTCGAACAGCCGTTCGGCGTCGTGGTCGCGGTATTCGTACCGGAGGCGGTAGCCGCTCTTGGGGATGATGCCGACGCCGCGCCACTTGCGGTCGCAGATCTCGAACACTTCCTCCATCAGTTTCTTCGACTGCACATTTCCCTCGCGCAGGACGCACCGGCTGTACTGGTTCTCAACCCGTGCCTCGCCGGCCTCGAGCTGCCGCACGGTGCGCAGGATGCCTTCGAGCATGTCGACCGGCTCGAACCCGGTGATGACGATCGGCACCTGGTACCGCCGGGCGATCGGCTCGTACTCGTCGATGCCCATGACGGTGCAGACGTGTCCCGGCCCGAGAAAACCCTGCACGCGGTTGCCGGGCGATTGCAGGATGGCTGTCATCGACGGCGGCACGAGTACGTGGGAAACCAGGACGGAGAAATTCTTGAGATTGCGTTTGTTCGCCAACCAGACCGCCATCGCGTTGGGCGGCGCGGTCGTCTCGAATCCGATCGCGAAAAAAACGATTTTTTTACCAGGATTGGCCGCGGCGAGGTTCACGGCGTCGAGGGGCGAGTAGACGATGCGGACGTCGCTGCCCTGCGACTTCAGTTGCAATAAGTCCCCCCTCGACCCCGGCACCCGCAGCATGTCGCCGAACGAACAGAAAATGACATCGGGCCGGGAGGCGATCGCGTGGGCGCGATCGATCATCTCCAGGCAGGTGACGCACACCGGGCAGCCGGGGCCGTGGACCAGCTCGATCGAATCGGGGATCACGTGGTCGATGCCGTATTTGACGATGGTGTGCGTCTGCCCGCCGCAGACTTCCATGATCACCCACGGGCGGGTGACGGTGCGCGCGATCGCCTCGGCCAGCTTTTTGGCCGCGTCGGCGTCGCGATATTCGTCGAGGTATTTCATGACGGTGATCTCATCCCCGGGTCTTATCCCGGCGACGGCACTCCCTCATCGACGGGGCTCGGGACCTGCAACTCTTCAAGCTGGTTCATTTTGTCGAGGAAGTCGAAGACCATGACGGCCTCGGCCTCGTCGATCGCCTGGAGGGCGAAGCCGACGTGGACGAGCACGTATTGCCCGACCTGGACGCGCGGAACGTGTTCGAGACAGACCTGTTTGACGACGCCGCCGAAGTCGACTTTGCCCATGAGCACGTCGTGCTCATGAAACGTCTTGATCACCTTGCCGGGAATGCCGAGGCACATAGATTTCTCCTAGGCCGCGAGCAGGACAAGGAGGAAACATCCCGCGATCGCGCCGCCCGCGAGGCGGACCCACTGCGGCCGTTTGGCGCGGGTCATCAGCACGCCGGCCGCGATTGCCGTGACGTGCAGTGCGAGCGTCGTGAGAGCGAAGCCGAGCATGTAAGCGGGAAGCGACTGTCCGCCGGACTCGGCCACGTGTGCAAACCCGTGGCAGGCGGCGAATATTCCGACCGATGCCGCTGCGGCGTAAAGCGGCGCGGCCGGCAGCACGGCCACCATCAACCCCAGCGCGACAACGGAAAACGCAATGCCCCACTCCGCAATCGGCATCACCTGTCCAACCGGCGCCAGCGCCCCGCCGGCCAGCATCAGCCCGACAAACGCCGCGGGAATGACGTACAGGGCCCGGCGGGTGCCGATCCGAACGGCGAGCAACCCGCTCGCCAGTGCAACCAGCAGGTGATCAAAACCGAGCAGCGGGTGCAGCACACCCGCGGTCAGCGGGTCGGAGGCTGTCGCATGGGCGGGATGCGCCAGCACTGTTTGCGTCGCGGCGAGCGACGCGACCACAGCCACAGCCAGACCGAGCCACCGAGATGAGCGTTTCATATTTCGACTCCTTCAGTCGGCATTATTTGTTAACCGATTCTTCGCCGCGGCGACCGCCAGTTGCCCGAGGCTGAGGCCTCCGTCGTTCGGCGGGACGTGCCGGTGGCGATAAACGTGAAATCCATCGTTTTCGAGACGAAGAGCAACTTCGCGCGTCAACAGCGCGTTCATAAAAACGCCGCCGGAGAGCACGACCCGGTCGAGCGCGTTCTCTCGACGAACGGCTTCGCACACGGATGCGATCATCTCGACCACCGTCGAGTGGAATCGGCGGGCCACAATCGTCGCGCTGGTCCCTCGCGTGACGTCGTCGGCGACGGCGCGAATCAAGGGCCGCGTATCGATGAGGTCTTGGTCGAGCTCGAACGGGTACGCTCCCGCCTCGCCGCGCGCCTCGGTCGCGAGCCATTCGAGTTGCATCGCGGCCTGGCCCTCGAAGGTGACGCGGTCGCGCACGCCGGCGAGCGACGCGACGGCGTCAAACAGCCGGCCGGCGCTGCTCGTGAGCGGCGCGTTGAATTTGCGGTCGAGCATCTGCCGGGCCGTGCGGAGCGACGCGTGCGCGACGCGCCACCGCAGCAGTCCGTCGTCCCGACCCGCATCAAGAAGATGCGCCAGGGCCATCCGCCACGGCTCGCGGATCGCCTGATCGCCGCCGGGCATGGCGACGTACCGCAAGTGTGCCGCGCGGCGAAATTGTGCGTATCCGCCGACCAGGAATTCGCCGCCCCAGACGTTGCCGTCGGAGCCGTATCCCGTGCCGTCGAACGTAACGCCGATCACCTCGCCGAGAAGTGCGTTGTCGGCCATGCAACTGGCAAGATGCGCGTGATGATGCTGAACGGCGACGAGTTCGACGCCATGCCTTGCCGCCGCCCTCGTTAGCGCGTAGCGGGTGGAGGCGTAGTCGGGATGCGGATCGTGAGCGATTCGCTCGGGCGTGATGCGGAACAGTTCTTCATACAGCCCGATGTCGCGTTCAAACGCGCGATACGCTTCGAAATCATCCAGATCGCCGGCGTGATGACTGAGTATTGCCTGCCGATCGCGGCCGAGCGCAAACGCCGCCTTCAGCTGTCCGCCGACGGCGAGGGTCGGCACACCGCATGCTAGCGGCATCGCGATCGGCCGGGGCGCGTAGCCGCGGGAGCGGCGAACGGGTAATTCCTCTCCGTCCACGACGCGCGAGACGGAGTCGTCGCACCGCACGTGAATCGCGCGATCGTGCGTCAGGAAGATGTCTGCAATCCCCGCCAGACGCCGGCGGGCGTCGTCGTCTTCGTAGGCGATCGGCTCGTCCGATCGATTTCCACTGGTCATGACCAGCACGGCGCCGGGGCCGAGGTCGTTCAGCAGCAGGTGTTGCAGCGGCGTGTACGGGAGCATCACGCCGAGAAACGGATTGCCCGGCGCGACTTCTTCGGCGACCGCGGGTCCGTCAAGCCGCTTTCGCAGCAGCACGATCGGACGCGCGGGAGACAAAATCAACTCGCGTTCGCGATCGTCCAGCTCGCAGAGCTTTCGCACTGCGGCAACATCTCGAACCATCACCGCAAAGGGCTTCTCGTCCCGATGCTTTCGCCGGCGGAGGTGCGAAACCGCGAGCGGCGATCGGGCGTCGCAGGCGAGGTGATACCCGCCCAACCCCTTGACGGCTGCGATTCGTCCCGTCGCCAGCATTTCGACGGTGCGGGCCAGCGCTTCATCTCCCGCCGCGAGGTGATCGCTGCCCGAATCGACAGCCGTCAATCGCGGACCGCACGTGGGGCACGCCGTCGGCTGGGCATGAAATCTTCGGTTGCCCGGATCCTCGTATTCCGCACGGCAGGTCGCACACATTGGGAACCGAGCCATGCTCGTTCTCGACCGGTCATAGGGCGCGGCGAGGATGATTGTCAGCCGCGGCCCGCAATTCGTGCAGTTTAGGAAGGGATAGCGAAATCGTCGATCGGATGGGTTCAGCAACTCGGCCAAGCATTCATCACACGTCGCGATATCGGGGGGAATGACGACTGTTCCATGGACGTCGCAGATGCTGGGTTCGATGTGGAAGGTGTTTTGGCCGCGGGCGGGCGCGGACACCCAGGACAACTCGTCGATGCGCGCGAGTGGCGGAGGACGTGCGGCGAGCAGATTCAGGAACTCGTCGAGGCGATGAGAGTCTCCCTCGACTTCAATCGCCACGCCCCCCGTGTGATTGCGAACAGAGCCGCCGAGTTTGAGCTCAGAAGCCAGGCCGTAAACAAAGGGTCGGAATCCGACGCCTTGTATCGTTCCCGTGATCGCGATCGCTCGTCGTTCCATCTCCGCACCCGTGCTTAGGCCGACAGAAAGAAACGAACTACACCAACATGCTACCGTGCGCACTCCGAATCTGGAAAGACAAAATGTTTGAATGTATCAAATGAGTCCGTGAGCACCGGCCCGATCGTGAAGACGCTCCAGTCGTCCCTGGAACTGGCCTACCCGTCGCCGGGCTTCTCCCGCGTCCGTGTCGGCGGGCTCGGCCTGTTTTACAGGCCGAGCAAAGTGACTGAGCGAAAGTGGGATGCCTCAAAGACTGGGCACATTGACGATCCCGGCCCGATCTGCACAAATCGGGCGATGCATGCCCCACATCGAACACATGACCGCTTCATGCCGGCGGTGGCAAAGGCGGGCGCGTGGTTTTTTGCCGGCCTGCTTTTGCTCGGTGCCGACCGGGCGTTGGCGGGCGAGCCGTCGCGTCCGATTAACATCGGTTCCAACAAGCAGTTGTTTCTCGACGAGCAGTTCTTCGCGTCGAAGCGGGACGTGACCCTGAGAATGAACCCCCCGATAAAGGCGGGGCCGGCGATCACGCACACCAAGCCCTGGGAACAGGGCTGGATCTACGCGTCGGCAACGTTCATGGAAGACCACGGCGTCTTCAAGGTCTGGTACACCGCACAGCCGCCGTTCACCCCGGCCGGCGAGGTCCCGGCGGTGCTGTGTTACGCCGAGTCGAAGAACGCGGTCGACTGGGAGAAGCCCAACCTCGGCATCTACGAATATGCCGGCTCCAAGGCGAACAACATCGTGCTTGCGGTAACGCTGGAATCCAGCTCGGTCTTCATCGACCCCGTGGCGCCGCCGGAGCAGCGCTACAAGCTGCTCGTCATTATGAACCCGTCGGTCAACCCGCCCGACGGCACCGGCCTGTACGTGTACACGTCGCCGGACGGGCTGCGCTGGAAGCTTCACCCCAAGCTGCTCTTTCCCTTCATTCCGGACACGGTCAACCAGGCTTTTTATGACGAGCGAATCAAGAAGTACGTCGCCTACGTCCGCGCCTGGAACCCCGAGCGCAAGGTGGGCCGCGTCGAGACGGACGACATTCTCAAGCCGTGGACTTACGACGATTCGGTGGCCCCGGACCCGCGATGGGCGGGCGGCGTGCCGTCGCCGGGAAAACACATTCCCCTGGCTTTCGGCTACGACGACCGCGACCCCCCCGGCTTCGACCACTACAACCCCGGCTTCTCGCTTTACCCGTGGGCCCAGAACGCGTACTTCATGTTTCCCGCGGCCTACTTGTATTTCCCCGGCCCCCCGAAGGGCCGCTGGGGCAACGACGGCCCGATCGACATCCAGATGGCCGTCAGCCGCGACGGCGTCACCTACCAGCGCCTCTCCCGCCAGCCGTACGTCGAGTTGGGCCTCAAGGGCGCGCCCGACGCCGGGACCCTCTACATGACCGGCGGCATGCTCCGCGTCGGCAACGAGATTCACCAGTTCTACGGCGGCTACCCGTACACCCACGGGTTCGTCGAGCCCGAGCCTAAGCTGGCGCTGCGCAACGGCACGCTCTTCCGCGTCGTACAGCGCCTTGACGGATTTGTCTCCGTCGACGCCGACCTGCCCGGCGGCGAATTCGCGACGCCCTCCCTGGCGATCGACGGCAGCCGGCTGGTGTTAAACGTCAACGCGTCGGCGACGGGCCAGGTTCTAGTCGAGCTGCGCGACGAGGCGGGCACGCCGCTCAAGGGGTTCACCTTCGCCGAGTGCGACCCCGTCCACGGCAACGACACCGCCCACACGGTGACCTGGTCCGCCAAGGCCGACGTCTCCGCCGCGCCGCGGACCCTGAGCGTGGCGATTAAGATGCGGTCGGCGAAGCTGTACGCGTTCCAGTTCGTTAAGTAAGACTGTAAAAGTGACGCCCAGAGGGGAAAAAGGCTACACTCAGCCAACTTCGACATGAAGCAGGTGCACGTGCTCGATCCGACGGGCGAGCTATCATTCGGAACATCCGCATTGCCGCTGCCGCCGCGTGCGGTAAAGCCGGTGCGTCCGCGGCGTGTATTGAAGGCGCTGGGCTGGCTGATATTCGCCGCGACGCTCGCCACGACGTTCGCGCTTGCCGGCATGGTGCTCAACGAGCTTGTGCTGAGGTGGTTCGGCCACTCCGCGACCGCGAGTGTGTCATCGATCCGCGAACGCCACAGCCGGCTCGGTGACTACGAGCACGTCGCGCGTTACACGTACACGAGCCCCGGCCGGGCGGCGCGGGAAGACGAGTCGGTGATCTCGTGGGGCGAGTATCGCTGGCTGAAGATGCCGATCGTGCTGAGCGGCCGGGAGTCGGACGACATCGTGTTTGTGCGGGAGGAGCGTCCCGAGATGGCCGTGCGGGCGTACGCGATCGGGCCGCTCGTTTACAGTCGCGCGGTGAAGCACGCGTGGGCGAAAGTGATCCTGCTGATTCCCGGGCTGCTGCTCGCCACGGCGGCGCTGTTGAGCTTTTCCATGTACGTTGCCGGCGTCATGCGGCCGCGCCGCCACCGCCGGTTGTACACGCACGGCGTCGTCGTCCCCGGTACGGTGACGGGCAAGCCCATCTACAGCAGCCGCTACGGCTGCGCGTACTGCGTAAAGTACGAGTTCGTCCCCGCCGGCGCGACGGCGCCGCGTAGTGGACTCAACGTCGTTCCAAAGAAAGATTACGACGCCGCCGTCGCGGGCCAGCACGTGGCCGTCCTTCATCATCCACAGAAGCCAAAGCACAGCACGGCCTACGAGTACGGCGGGTTCCGCTGGGCCTGATACGGATCGGGATTAATCCGTGCGCGTCACGTCTCAATTTCCACCCGGCAGGGCCGCTTCAGCGGCCCTGAACTCGCGCGAGGATTAATCACGACCCGTATGACTCGGCACAAGCGAACAACGGACGCGACATGCCTCACCTGGCGCTTCCCCAGCGCTCCAGCCGCGCCGGCGTGGTTCGGTTCAGTTTTAAATCGGGAAAATCTTGAGGGTAGCCGGCGAAATATCGCCAGATTTGCTGCAGGACGAAGAGTCCGTCTCGTTAATGGAGCCATGGGGATTTGAACCCCAAATTCAACCATGCCATGGTCGCGTGATCCCATTTCACTATGGCCCCGGGATCGCGAATTTCTGCGACAAAAACGCGGAGGGTTAGTCTACGCGCGCGTTGGGTCATGTCAAGCCTGTTGCGACTCGGCCGGCGGTAACGCGGTCAACGGGGACTTTGCGTTCGGCGGTCCGCGTCGCCGGCACAGGGGCTTGCGTGTCGGGAAGCGGGTAACCGATCAATTCGGCTGGCATCGAGGCGTCTATTTCTGTTCAAGCCGGTTGCTTTCGCAACATCCCGAGCGGGATGTAGAACTTTTCGTACTGCTTGCCGTTTGTGTACCGGACTCCGGCCGTGCTCTCGACGAGAATTGTTGCGCGGCGGTTCACGCGGTTGAGCATGCCGCGGAGCTTTCGGCCGTCGAACTCAAACGTCACGGCGTCGCCGACGCGCAGGTCGAACTTCGCCATTGCCCGTTGGGCCGGCGTAACGAGGTCGTGCGTGCTGGCGCCGTGGCTGAAAATATTGCGCGACATCGACTTGAACCGGGCGGCGCGGCAGCTCGATTTATCCCACACGAGCAGTTCCATCAGGTGGAGTATTTCGTGCTCCATGATGCGCTGCAGCGCACTCAGGCGGTCGATGCACGGAAGCCCGCAGACGGTAACGGGGCGGGCGGCGTCGTCGAAGCTGAGGAACAGCAGGCGCGTGGAGATCGCAATTTCGTAGCTCGTTTCAGTCGAACGCAAAAACCCTTTGCCAACCCGCCGGCGGGTGCGGAACGTTTTGCCGCCGGCGCGCGTCATGCGCGGGGCGAGGCGAAAGCCGAGCCGGCCGCGCGCTTTGTCGCCGACCGTGCGGCGGAGGAAGCCGTCGAAGAAAGTTTGATCGTAAAGATCGAACAGGCGGCACAAATCGGCCGGGGTGATGACCGTGAAGTTCGCGGAACGGAGAAAGTGAGAGCCGGCGACTGCCCCGCGGGCAATGTCAACGGACTTGGCGGCAACGACGTCCGGCGCGTAACGAAGTGACTGCGGGTTCATTCGCCCACATCATATCCACGGGCGGCAAAAGACGCTGCCCGCCTGGCACGGGCCGGCGGGCAGTATCGGAAGCTTGTGTCGCC
>JBKJRK010000466.1:0-7813 GCA_046593135.1 Tepidisphaeraceae bacterium
GCGATCTGGCGGAGAATCTGATGCTGTTTCGATTCACGATCATTCTGGCGCTGATTCCAAGCCCGGCTCTCGGCGCAGAGCCTACGACCAAACCTGCGGATAAGCCTGAAGAGAAGCAGCCCCAGCCCGGCACCGACAAGCTCTCCGTCACCGAGCACACGATCGCCATTGCGGGCAAGCCGCTGACGTATCGCGCGACCGCGGGCACGATTGCGATGAAGGACGAAGCCGGCAAGCCGAAGGCGGACGTCTTTTTCGTCGCCTACGAAAAGCTGCCGATCTCCGAAAAGCCGGCGGACCGCCCGATCACCTACGTCTTCAACGGCGGGCCCGGGGCGGCGTCGGTGTGGCTCCACATCGGGACGGCGGGGCCGAAGCGGCTCAAGTTCACCGACGACGGCGAAGTCCCCCCGCCGCCGGCGTCGCTCGTGGACAACGAACAGACCTGGCTCAGCTCCACCGACCTTGTTTTCATCGACCCCGTCAACACCGGCTACAGCCGGGCGGCGCAGGGGGAGGACGAAAAGCAGTTCTTCGGCGTCGAGAACGACGTCCGCTGGGTGGGCGAATTCATCCGCCTATTCACCACGCGGTACAAGCGGTGGGCGTCGCCGAAATTCCTTGCCGGCGAAAGCTACGGCACGACGCGCGGCGCCATTCTCGCCGAGCACTTGCTCGAGCGCCACGGCATCGCGCTCAACGGAATTCTGCTGATCTCCTCGGTCCTCGATTTTTCCACGCTTAGCCCGGGCGACAACAACGACCTTCCCTACGCCCTGTTCCTCCCGACCTACACCGCGACGGCTGGCCATTACAAGAAGCTCCCGCCGGACATGCAGAAGGATGTTCCCGCGGCGGTTCGAAAAGCCGAAACGTGGGCGCTCGGAGCTTACACGGCCGCGCTCGCGCAAGGCGACGCCCTGCCCGCCGACAAGCGGGCGGAAATCGCGGGCGAACTTGCGACACTAACCGGCCTGTCCGCCGACGTGATCGACAAGGCCAATCTCCGGATCGGCCCCAGCCTGTTTCGCGCGACGCTGCTCGAAAACGACCGGCGGGTGGTCGGGCGGTTCGACTCGCGCGTCTCGGGGTACGACGTCAATCCCCTCGACCGCGACCCGGCGTTCGACCCGAGCCTGTCGTCCTTCTTCGCGGCCTACGCCGGCGCGTTCAACGACTACGCCCGCCGGGAGCTGAAATTTGAATCCGACCTCGGCTACGAGGTGCTCAGCGACCGCGTCCAACCCTGGCCCTTCGGCCCTCCCGGCAGCGGCCCCCTCTACGTCGCCGACAACCTCCGCAACGCCATGTCCAAAAACCCCGGCCTCAAAGTCTTCGTCGCCGCCGGCTCCCACGACCTCGCCACGCCCTACTTCGCCGCCCGCTACACCATCGCCCACATGAAGCTCAGCCTCGAATTCCGAGCCCGCGTCAGCGAACACGTCTACGACGGCGGACACATGATGTACCACCGCCTTGCCACATTGGAAAAACTAAACGACGACGTGGCCGAGTTCATCGAATCCGCCACCCCACATCCCAGCGACAATGCCCCCAAGCCGCGCTAGGCCCCGGAGGGGGCGCCAGAATGTAGCCCACGGCTCGGGCGGCACAGTCAATCAAAGGCGCTGCCAGATCAGGCAAGGTCACACGGGGGTTGGCGTAGAACCGCCAAGCCGCCTGCGTCGCGGCGAACGCATCGCCCGACTCCGGCGGCAACCGCAAACCCGCGGCAACAGACTGAACGGCGGAGAGATGGCCGAGCACCAGTTGATAATACCTGCGCTGCAGCCGCGGCTCCGCCCCGGGCAGATGGGGAATCATTCATGTAGTCCGAAGGGAGTCGTGTAGATACTATTGGCGCCAGCCGTGGGCTACATTCTTGCGCCCCTCCGGGGCTATTGTTGTAGCCAGCACGCCGCGACGTGGCCCGGTTCGCCCTGCTTTTGCGAGAGTTCCTGGCGTTCTTCGACACATCGGCGCATCACCCGGCGTGGTTTTCCAGAGATCGTGATTTGGACCGTGTCGGCTTCGTTTGAATCGGCGGCGACGCTTCGCGTGAGCGGGCAGCGGGGGTGGAAATGGCAGCCGGTCGGCGGGTTGCTGGGGGACGGGACTTCTCCTTCGAGAACGATGCGTTTCTTCTTCGGCCGGGGGTCGGGCTCGGGAATCGTGGAGAGCAGGGAGATCGTGTACGGATGCTTCGGGTTGGAATACAGCTCGGCGCTGCTCGCCTTTTCGATGATCCGCCCGAGGTACATTACGGCGACTTCGTCAGAAAAATGTTCGACGACGGCGAGGTTGTGCGCGATGAACAGGTAGGCGATGTTCCGCTCGCGCTGAAGGTCGTCGAGCAGGTTGAGAATCTGCGACTGGATTGACACATCCAGCGCGCTGACCGGCTCGTCACAGACAATGAAATCGGGCGAGAGGGCCAGGGCTCGTGCGATGCCGATGCGCTGCCGTTGACCGCCGGAAAATTCGTGGGGGTATCGGGCGGCGTAGCTCGGGTCGAGGCCGACGCGCTGGAGCAGGCTGGCGACCCGGTCCGTTTTTTCCGACCCGCGCGCGATGCCGTGGACGACGAGCGGCTCGCCGATGATGTTCCCGATCGTCATGCGCGGGTTCAGGCTGCTGACCGGGTCCTGGAAGACGATCTGCATGTGCCGCCGGAGCTTGCGGAGGGCTTCGCCCTTGTAGGCAAAGAAGTCGGCGCCCCTGAAGCGAACTTCCCCCGCCGTCGCGGGGATGAGGCGGAGGAGCGTGCGGCCGACGGTCGTCTTCCCGCAGCCGCTCTCGCCGACGAGGCCGAGTGTCTTGCCGGGGGCAATGTCGAAGCTGACGTCGTCCACCGCCTTGACGTATCCGACTGTGCGAGAAAATACCCCCCGGCGGATGGGAAAGTGCGTCTTCAGATTCCGCACTTCGACCAGAGGTGCTCCGTTGCCGCTCTGGAGCGAGGGGAAAGCGGGCGGCGTAACGTATGAAGCGACGGGTGGTGTCGAGCTCATTGCGTCACCTCGCCCGTGGCAATGGCCGCCAGCGGGGCTTGGCCGGGTTCGAGCGTTTGGGGCACAACTTCGCGCCGATGAGCGAGCGACGGAATCGTCACCGGGGCGGTGGGGAATCCGTCAATCAGATGACACGACGCCCACTGCTGTGGCCGGACTTCCTTCAGGACCGGCTCGTCATGAACACAAAGCCGCAGCACGTTAAACGTCTCTCCCGCCGCCCGAACCTCCGCGACGTCCTGCGGCGTCGCCGCGCCGGCGGCGGCCGCACGGGTGCGGTGGCAGCGCGGGTGAAACTTGCAGCCGTCGGGGAACTTGGCGGGGTTGGGCACGGTGCCGGGAATGGTGTCGAGCCGCTTCGCCCGCGCGCCAAGCTTCGGAATCGAGCGGAACAACGCCTCCGTGTACGGGTGCTGCGGCCGGTCGAACAGGTCTTCCACCTTCGCATACTCCACGACCCGGCTCGCGTACATCACGGCCACCGCGTCGGCATTTTCGGCGACGACGCCGAGGTCGTGCGTGATGAGCATGATGGCCATCCCCTTTTCGCGCTGGAGCTTGCGGAGCAGCTCGAGGATTTGCGCCTGGATCGTCACGTCCAGGGCCGTGGTCGGCTCGTCGGCGATCAGCAGCTTCGGTTGACAAGACAGGGCCATCGCGATCATCACGCGCTGCCGCATCCCGCCGGACATCTGGTGCGGGTAGTCGCCCAGCCGGCGGTGCGGGTCGGCAATCCCGACGTCGCGCAGCGATTGTTCCGCGATCTCGTACCCTTCCCGGCTCGAGACACCCTGGTGGAGCCTCACCGCTTCGACTATCTGATCGCCAATCGTGTAGACCGGGTTGAGCGACGTCATCGGCTCCTGAAAGATCATCGCGATCTCTTTGCCGCGCACGCTTCGCATTTCCTTTTCGCTGAGCTTGAGCAGGTCGCGCCCCTCGAACAGAATTTTGCCGCCCATCACCTTGCCCGGCGGACTAGGGATCAGCCGGAGGACCGACAGCGCGGTCACCGACTTCCCGCAGCCGCTCTCGCCGACAACGGCCAGCGTTTGCCCCGGGTAAACTGAGAGCGACACGTCCCGCACCGGCTGGATCGACCCGCGATCGGTGTCGAAGCCGACGTTCAATCCGGTGATTTCCAGTAACGGTTTCTGCATTGCGTGCCTTCTTCGGTAGCACGGGCTTCCATCCCGTCGCTTTTCTATTCCACCGCTAAACACGGGCTGGAAGCCCGTGCCACGCGTCACTTCGTCATCCCCCGCGGGTCGACCGCGTCGCGCAAGCCGTCGCCGACGAGGTTGAACGCCATGATGGCCAGAAAAATAAACAGCCCCGGCCACAAGACCCACGGGTGCTGGTCGAGTTCGAGAATGTCGGTCGCCTTCTGGAGCATGTTGCCCCACGACGGCGTCGGCTCCATGATTCCAAGACTCAAGAGCGACAGGGCCGACTCCCCGAGGATGTAATACGGTATGCGGAGCGTCGTGGCGACCACGACGTAGCCGATCGTGTTGGGGAGCACGTGCCGGCCGATGATCCGGGCGTGGGTCAGGCCCATGGCACGGGCGGCCTGCACGTAATCTTCCTTCCGGATCGACAGCACCATCCCGCGGATCACCCGCGCAAACGCCGCCCACCCGACCAACGACAGAATGAGCACGACGGCGAGGTACACCGTCGTCGAGTCCATGTTCGCCGGGAAAACGAAGCGGAGCATGAGCAGGAGGTAGAAGCCGGGCAGCAGCATCACCATCTCGCAGACGCGCTGAAGGACGTCGTCGACGACGCCGCCGAAGTACCCGCTGATCCCGCCGACCGCCAGGCCGATGACGAGCACGATGGCCGCACCGAGCAGGCCGATGGTCATGGAGATGCGCGAGCCGTAGCAAATTCTGCTGAAGATGTCGCGCCCGGACCCGTCGGCGCCCATGAGATACAGCCTGGAAAAGTAGGGGCCGCTCCCCGACCCGCCGAGGCCGTCCGGCAACGCATCGACGCCGAACAAGTGAATATTGGTCGGGATGATGCCGAGCAGCCGATACGGAGCGCCGCGCGTGAAGAAGCGGATGTAACACCGGCGCGACGTGTCGGGCTGAAGCACGTTGTTGAAGTTTTCGTCGACGCCGATCTGAAACGGGTGAATAAATGGCCGGAGGGACGTCCCGGCGGCGTCGGAGAAATGAATCGACGTCGGCGAGGCCCACGGCAGCTCTCGCTCCTCGTCGGCGTAGTCGTAGGGCGCGACGAAGTTGGCAAAGAGGGTCAGCAGATAGAGGACGACGAGAATCACCAACCCGACCATCCCCGGTCGATGCCGCCGGAACCGCCGCCAGGCGAGCCGCGCGGGGGTCGGCGGCTTGCTCGCCGCGGTTTCATCCGTCGTCGGTACGACGTGGGACGTCGTGACGGCGGCGGAACCGGACCCCGGAGGTTTTGGGGCGAGCATCTCGGTCTCAGGCATAGCTCACCCGCGGGTCCACGATCGCCAGCAGAATCTCAGACAACAGGTTCCCCACCACGAGCATCACGCTGCCAATCAAAAACAAGCTCATGACGAGCGCCTGGTCCTTCGAGCGGAGGCCTTCGAGCAGCAACACGCCCATGCCGGGATAGTTGATGATGATTTCCATCAGCGCAGCCCCGCCGAATAACGCGGCAAACTCGAACCCGAGGATCGTCACCAGCGGGTTAACCGCGTTGCGAAGCGCGTGTTTGTAAATCACCTTCTTCTCGCTCAGGCCCTTCGCCCGTGCGGTGGTGATGTACTGCATGCGAAGGGTTTCGAGCATGTTCCCCCGGCTGATGCGCTGGAGCTCGGCCAGGGCGCCGAAAGCGAGCACGACGACCGGGACGATCAGGTGGTGGGCGTAATCAAGGATTTTACCCCCGAACGAAAGCTGGTCGTGGTTCACCGCGTCGCGCAGGCCGCCGGCGGGAAGCCAATGGAGCTTGCTGGCAAAGACCCACAGCATGACCAGCGCCATGAAAAACCCCGGCATGCTCATCCCAGCGAAGCTGACGCTGCTCAGCACTTTGTCCGGCCATTTGTACTGCTTGACCGCCGCGTAGATGCCGAGCGGAATGGCGATGCTCCAGGTAAACACGAGGGCCGCCAGGTTGAGCGTGAGCGTCGCGGCGACTCGGCTGCCGATCACTTTCGAAACCGGCTGCTTAAACTGGAAGCTCATCCCGAGATCGCCTTGGATCAGCCCCGCCCGCTCGCTCTTGTTAAAAAGATGGCTGACGCCGAGCCAGTCGAGGTATTGGCGAACCGGATGGCGGTCGAGGCCCAGCAGGCGAATCTGCTGGTCGCGGTACGCCTTGCTCAGCCGGGGGTCGAAGTCGCCGCCGACCGCCGTCCCCGGCGACGCCTTGAGGATCGTGAACGACACGACCGACGAGAGGAGAATGAGCACGACGCCAAAAATCAGGCGCCGCGTGATGAAAGCGACCATGGTTTACCGATTTGCTGTGGCGTTCGCAGGGGCGTCGAGCATGAACAGCTCGTCTTCGTTGTGCAGCGATGCGAATTCCCACAGCGGCCCTGGCGACGGGAACATGTTGCCAAACTTGTTTCGCACCGCGTCGACCCGCTCGCGGACGGCTAGAAACACCACCGGCTGCTGGTCGTACGCAATCTTGAATCCCTCGGCGTAGAGCTGCTTGCGTTTCTCGCGGTCGAGTTCCTGAATGCCTTGCACGTAAATTTCGTCGAGCCGCTTTTCCCACGGAAATCCGGGTTGCGACTGTTTTGGCCACCAGAGGTGGTTCGTGCTGTCGCTCTTCCAGAAGTTCGACCCGCCGTGCGGGTCCCACGAGTTGGTGAAACCCATCACCATGGCTTCCCAGTCGTACGAAACGTCGAGCCGGTCGATGAGCTGGTTGAATTCGAGGAAGAGCTGGTTCACTTCCATGCCGAGCTTGCGCAGGTCGGTGGCGAGATAGTTGGTGATTTCTTCGCGCGCGGCGTTGCCGGCGTTGGTGACGATGGTGAACTGAACCTTGTTGCCCTGCGCGTCCTCAATGATACCGTCGCCGTTGCGGTCGGTGAGGCCCATGTCCGCGAGGAGCGCCTTGGACTTGGTCAGATCTTGCAAGATCGGATCGACGTTGATTTTGAATGGGCCCGGCGAGACGCTAAACGGCGCGTAGAGTGGGTATCCCAGATTGCGATAGATGTTCCGCACGATTGCCGTGCGGTCTACCGCGTGTGAGACGGCTTGCCGAAAACGCTCGTCGCGGAACCACTTCACCTTGTGCTCCGGCAGCTTCCCCGCCTTGGCCGCGGCCTCGTTCATGTTCAGGGTAAGAAACATGGTGCTGTGGTCGGGGCCAAGCTGGTGCAGTTTGAAGTTCCCCTGGTCCTGCTTCGGCCGAAGCGCCGCGACGTCCTTGCCGCCGCGCAGGCAGTGATAGATGTCTGTTTCGCCCCGCTCGAAGTGCAGATAGAGCGTGTCGTAGTTACGAGAGAGAAGGAAGACGATCTCATCGAGGTACGGGTAACGCTGGCCGGCGGCATCCTTGCGCCAGTAGTTCGGGTTGCGCTTCAAAACGACCCGTTCGCCGCGGTTGTACGACCCGAACATCCACGGGCCGGTCGACACAATGTCTTCCGGCTTGGCGTCCGAAGACATCATTCCGCCGAACGTGCCCGCGGCCACCGCGGCGGCGTACTTCTTCTTGCTGCACAGAAATGGCTCCCCGACCATCGACGGGAAAATCGCCACCTTCACCGGCGTGACGAACCGCACCGTATACGGGTCCACCACTTCGCACTTGATCCTCTTGCCGTCGTACGT
>JBKJRK010000600.1:0-11257 GCA_046593135.1 Tepidisphaeraceae bacterium
TTTCAAGGTAGATCGCCGATTCGTTAGCGATCGAGTTGAGCAGCTTGCTGTCGACGGAATCGAACTCGTCGTCGGCCTTGTCGAGCGCGAACATGCCCCCCAAAACTTCTTCCTGCCGCTGCATGGGCACCGCGATCATCTGCCGGGCGTACGGCGAAAAGAACGCGAAATCGGCCGACGCCGCCAGGTCGTGGATGAGCAGGCAGCTCTTGCGCTCGCGGAGAGTCAGCATGAGCTGTCCGTGGAGCCGCTCGATGACGTCACGCGGGGCCTGAAGCGTGCCGTAGATCGCCGGCGGAGGGCGGCTGGTAATGCTGTCGCCGAGAACGACCCCCATGCCGCGGACGTTAAGCACTTCGAGAACTTCCTGGCACGCCTGGCCGAAGAACTCGGACGCGCCGCGGTTGACCTTCATTCCGCCGCTGATTTGGTAGATGAGGCTCAGTTCTTCGTAGGTGTTGGCGAGCTGGCCGGAGAGCGAATCGACTTCACGTTCCAGGCAGTTGAGCTTTACGCCGTCGCGGACCATCGATTGAAGCAAGCGCGCCTGGCGAAGAAGTGCTTCGGTGCCGTAAGCCGGCAGGGGTTTGGCGGCGGCGGCGAGCCAGGCGCCGTCGATCCCGAGCCGCGTGCAGCACCGGAGGACGTCTTCGGTCAGCCCGAATTTGTCGGACCGCGCGACGAGGACAAGAACTCCGAGCGTCTGGCGGCGGTCGACGTAAGGGACGGTGACAAGGGTAAGGCCGGGCGCGGCGTCGTCGGACAGGCCGGCCGGCGAGGCGTCGAGCGAACGGATGGCCTGGCGCACCGGCGAATCGGATTGCTGCCGGCGGCGAACGAGCGGCAGCGCGTAGCGGGTGAAGAACGCCTCCGCGGTCGTGTCGTGGTAGGCGACCGTTCCGTCGACCGCCATCCCGAGCAGGAACAGCCCCGCCGGGCGCAGCCGCGCCGCCAGCGCGTCGAGAACCGCTGACGCGACCGGCAAGTCGTGCTGCGAGGCGTTCGGGATGTTGGTTGTCAGCAACGTCATGTTGGTCTTGCCTTCCCCGACTTCACTCCGTTCAACCGGCCTCTAAGCCGCCTTGCCCCCCAGCACTTCCTTGACCGTCGCCAGCAAATGCCGCGGGCTGAACGGCTTGCTCAACATCTTGAGGATGCCGCTCTCTTCGAGTTCGTACGGCTCGAGATGATACCCCCGGGCCGTCAACATGATCACCGGCATCGACCCCGTGATCGCCGCGTGCTTGATCCGCCGACACACTTCCAAGCCGGACAGTTGCGGCATGTGATAGTCGGTGATGAGCAGGTCGGGCCTTTCGGTTAACGCCGTCTCAAGCGCCTCCTGCCCGTCCGACGCGGTCAGCACTCGAAAGCCGGCGTTGCGCAGCTTCAACGACACCACATTCAGGATGTGGGATTCGTCGTCGGCTACGAGGATTGTCTTCACGTTCATAACTTCGCTCACAGTCGGGGTCAGGACTCAGGGGTCAAGAGTCGGTCATTGATTCCTGATTCCTGATCCCTCACCCCTATTCACACAAATCCAACTCAAACCCGAAGCAGCTCCCCCTGCCCGCCTGGCTATCTACGAAAACGCGCCCGAGGTGGACCGTCTCGACGATGTGCTTGACGAGCGGAAGTCCGAGACCGGTGCCGTGGGCCATCCGGTTATTTGAGTCGGCCCTGTAGAACTTATCGAAAATAAAGGGGAGGTCCTTTTGGGCGATTCCGACGCCATTATCGCCGATCCGCAGAATCACCTTTCGGCGGGGCTCGTCGACCGACGTTTCCACGGTGATCGATCCGCCTTCGGGCGTGTACTTGACGGCGTTGCCCAGCAGGTTCAGGACCGCCTGATACAACATGTCACGGTCGACGGACGCCTGATAAATCATGGGCGAAAGCTGTTCGCGGATTGTGATCCGCCTTCGCTCGGCCTGCGGGAGGATGATTTCGACCGCCTCTTTCGCAATAACCGTGAGGCTCTGCGGCTTGCGGTCTACCTTCACAAGGCCGGACTCGATTTTGGAGAGATTCAGGACGTTGTCGATTAACCGGGACAGGCGGTTCGATTCGTTCTGGATGATTTCGTAAAACTCGCGTTTGGTCTTCTCGTCTTGCGCTTCACCGTCGATCAGCAGCTCCACATACGCCCGGATGCTCGCCAGAGGCGTGCGGAGTTCGTGGCTGACGTTGGAAACGAAGTCGTTCTTCAGTTGTGCGATCTCGCGCTCGTGCGTCACGTCGTGCAGCACCGCGACGACGCCGGCAACCTCGTTTGATGGATTCTGCGAGCCTTGTTCGGATTTATCGGCGACGGTCGAGAGCATGACTTTGTACGTCTTGGTGGCACCGCCGCGATGGAGCTGGTGCTCGACGATGCGTCGCCCGCCCCGGCCGCCGGCCTGGCGCATCTGGCGGATCAGGTCAATGATCTTCTGATCGCGCAGCAGTTGGTGGACGGGCGTGGGCGAAGTCCCGTCGAACGTAAAGCTCAGTGCGCGGGCCGCGGATTCGTTGGCGAGGACCACGTCGTCGAACGGGTCGGTCACGACGACGCCGTCGGAAATGCTGTAGATGATGGCCTCGACGTGCTCGCGCTCGGCCTGGGAGATCTTGAGCCTGATTTCGAGTTCTTTGGCGCGGAGTTCGGCGTCGAGCGCGGCCCGGCGGGCGGCGGCGAGTGATTCGCCGAGGGCCGCTCCGAGGCCGCCGGGGGCGGCACTTGCAAGGTCGGCGGGCTCGACGAGTTGGGCACTGCCCGACTCCACGAGCGTATCCGCCAACCGATTACACCGCCGTTTCAGGCGGAGCAGCGACGCGGCGGCCCAACCCGACGTGGCGGCGACCAACGTCTGCCCGGCCCAATGGGGCGGGCGGCCGGTGACGGCGCACCACGCGACCAGGCCAAGCCCGCCGGCGAGCAGTCCGCTGAGCAGGATGTCGGTGGGTTTCAACCGCAGCAACGGGCGCTCCGCAAATGTCCCGCGTCGCGACGTCCGTATAACGACCGCGGGATGTTCCTAACCACTTAATCGTTCAAGTTGAGGCCGGCCATGAGCTGTGAAGCCATTTCGTCGTTCGGCTTCAACTTCAACGCCTTGGCGTAGCACTTCATCGCCGCGTCACCACGTCCGAGTTTCTCGAATACGTACCCGACCATGCACACCGCCACGTTGTCTTTTCGGTCCAGGGTGCTGGCCTTGGTAAACGCCTTGAGCGCGTCGTGAAACTTCTCTTGGCGGAGACGCACGTACCCGAGCAACAGGTAGGACTCGGCCACATTGGCCTTCAGCGACATCGACTTTTTGACGCCGAGCTCGGCGCGCTTCAGGTCGTTCGCTTCAAGCGCCGCGCGGGCCAGGCCGAGCCAGATCCCCGCGTTCGACGGCTGCAGACGGGCGGCGATTTCGAGGTTGTCTTTCGCGTCGCGCGGCTTTCCGGTCGCAAGCTGGCTTTCGCCCAGCGCGGTCCGAATGTCGGCGCGCTCGCTGTAGACCTCAAGTTTTACCAGCGCGGATAAAACCTCGACGGCCGGCTTGTACTGCTTCGCGTAGTACAGCGCGAGGCCCAGGCCTTCACGGAATGAGTCTTCTTCGGGCGTGAGGATCGTCGCCTGCCGGAAGAGGTCGGCCGCTTCGCGGTACTTGCCCTTCTGCATGAGCAGCCGAGCCACCGCGTCACGGATTCCGGAGCTGTTTTCGAAGTAAACGATCTTGGTCTGCAGAAGCGCGAGGGCCTCGTCGGAGCGGTCCATCGTCGCAAGCATTTCCGATTGCGCCATCAGGTATGACAACTCCGTCGGCGCCCTGTCCACCGCGGCCTTGTAATAGTCACAGGCGGCCGGGACCTTCTGCCAGCGCTGGCAAACCACGCCGCTGAGGTATTGCGCTTCGGCATCGTGCGGGGCGTTCTTTCGGGCAATGACGAGTTCCTGGTCGGCCCGCTCGAGCTGGCCCTGCTCGATCGCAAGCCGTGCCGAAAGAATGCGCAGGGGCGCGGATTCCGGCGTGAGGTTCAGCGCGTCGTCAACGGTCTGACGGCACTTGTCGAAGTTGCCCGACTTGTACTGATCCTGCGCGAGGCTCGCCATCACACCCGAGCGCGCGCCTTTCCACTGGGCCTCGGCCTTTTCCTTGATGTGCGACTTCTTCTGACCCCCGGCACAACCGGCGGCCATGACGGCGGCCGCGAGGGCCGGCAAAATCCATTTCATCCGCATGAGTGCTCCCACTGGTACAACCCGCCCCGCGTCCCGGAGACGGCGGGAGCCGGGCGAACGCTCGCCCGGCTTCCGGCCGTTTGACCTGGTGTTGCGGTGTTACTCCTGCTCTACCGGTTCGGCATCGATTTCGACCAGCGTCGAATCTTCAAAGCTGGTGGAGTTATCGGCCGGTGCTTTGACTTCCGCGACGCTCGGCGCCGTCGTCGGTTGAACCGGCTTGGCTTCGACTTCGGCTTCGACGCCGGCTTCGACTTCGGCGGCCGCCTCGGGGGCTTTTGCGTCCGCCACTTCGACCGGCTTTTCCACCGACGCCGTCAACTGCTCCGCGACCGGTTTCGTGGTCGGGCCTTCGACGGCCTTCGACGCGGGCTTGGCGGAGTTGGCCGGCTCGGGGGCGGTCACCGTGTCGTCGCTCGGCATCGTCGTCGCCGGGCGATTTCGGTCGTCAAGGACTCGACGCTGAACGAACGACTTGATCGTCGAGTTGTCGACCGCGGACACCTCTTCGCCGGTCAACTGGGCCTTGAGCGAAATCGCTTCACCGAACTTGGGGTTCAGGTTGGTCGCACAGTCAAGATGCCACAGCGCCTTTTTGCGGTCCGGCGTGGGCTTCTTCAACTCTTCGACGGCCTTCTCGTAGGCGCTCTCTGCGAGACGCTCGCGGCCCCAGGGCATCATGCCGCTCCGCACGCCCACGCGCAACCGCTCGATCTGCCGCTGCTCGGCTTCGCTGGCTTCGCTGTAGGCCTCTTCGTCTTTCACGATGTGCGGGGTCAGCAGGATGATGACCTCTTCGCGGATGGTGGCGTCTTTCTGCTTGCGGAACAGCGGGCCGGCGACCGGGAGGTTGCCGAGGCCCGGCACCTGGCTTCGCGTGGTGTCGCTGCTCTCGCGGAACAAGCCGCCGATCACGATCGTGCGCCCGTCGCGGACCATGACGTTTGTCGTCACTTCGGTCACGAACTCGTTCGGGAGTCCTTGTTGGTTGACCGAGCCGCTGGAGTCCTTGGGGCTGATCTCCATGCGGATGTACCCGTCGTTGCCGATGTACGGCCGGAAGCTCAGGCGGGTACCGATTTCAAGGAACTTCACGTCGTCTGCCGTCAGGGTTTCCGTCGACACCGCCGTGCGGTAGCCGAGGCGTGCACCGACGTGCACCGCGCCCTGCTGCTTGTTGACAACCAGAACCTTCGGGTTGGCGACGACGGCGGTGTCGGTGACGCCTTCGAGGGCGTTGATGAACACGCTGACGTTGTTCGTGACGACGCCCACCTTCAGCCCGCTGCCGCCGGCCTCTACGCTGCCGACGTGATTGTCCGCCATGGCGCCGGTCGGCGTGTTGCCCGCGATCGAGCCGGCGATGTTGGTCAGGTTCGAGAAATCGACGCCGCCGAGAACGGTGAAGTCGACGCCGAGCTCGTTGGTTTCGTTGAGCGACGCCCGCAGGATGACGGCCTCGACCAGGATTTGCTGGGGCCGGCGGTCCACTTCCTTGAGGATCTTGCGCACCTGGTCAAGGCGGTCCGGGAAGTCGGTGACGACGATGGTGTCGTCGGTGGCGTGCGAGTTGCCGCCGGCGTCCTTGCCGACGCCCTCGATGCCGGCCGCGGGCGGGGTGGTAAACGACACCTGGGCCTCGGTGCTGAGCACCGGCTTGATCATATTCACCGCGTTGGACGCGGGCGTGTAGTACACGCGGAACGTTTCGGTGACCTGCTTACGCTCGTCCTTCTCGATCTGGTCGAGCTCTTTTTTCGTGTAAACGAAGATGACGTTGCCCTTTTCGCGGTAGCCACAGTCGTTGGCGCGGAGAATCGCTTCGAGGGCTTCCTTGACGGTCACGTCGTAGAGGTTGGCGGTGACGGTGCCGCGAACTTCCTTGCTGGCCAGGATGTTCCGCTCGAGCTGCATCGAGAGCATTTTGAGCACTTCGCCGAGGTTCGCGTCGTTGACGTGAACTTCCACGAGGCCGGTGTCGCTCACGTTGACGTTCGCGGTGGTCAGCGCTTCGGCGGCGCCGGCGGAAGTCTTCTCATTTTCGATGGGCACCGGAAGGGCTTCGACGAACGGATCGGTCGGCGCGGCCTCGGGCTTCGCGTCGGCAACCGGTTCAACGGGCTTGGCCGTGACCTTGGCGACCTTCTTAAGAGCAACCGGCTTGGCCGCGGGCTTGGTGACCGGCGTGGGCGCCGGGGCGGTGGTCGGGTTGGCGTCGAGTTCCGCCGTCTCGGTCAAGTCGACCGGCGTTGCGGAGTCGTCGGCCGCCGAATCCGAAGGCGTCGCCTTCTCGGCTGCCATTGCCCGCATCACCCCGTCCGAATAAACGGCTGCGGCGGCGACAAAAAGAAGGCCCGCGGCTTTAGTCCTGGTCCAGTTGCCCATAGCTCAATCCTCGGCTGATTTGCAGGGCGCCTTTGGGGGCGCGCGGCTTGCGACTGACGCAGCGGCTTTCAAAGCCGGCCGTGAGTCAGACGCAGGTCGCGCGCACAAGCCGCGGACTGCAAAAGTCTTCGGGCATCGCGTCGCGAAAACAAACGGGACGTCGAGCTTGATGCCCTCGCGCTCGACGATCACCCGCCGCATCCCTTACGTAGGATGCGGGAGTCGGCCCGGCAATACACCGGACCGCTCGCGACGACGTCGCCTTCCCTCACGGAGCGGCCGATAACAATCACCCGTTGCCGGGCTCCCGTCATCGTGCTGTAGCAGGCGTGTCTGGCGTGCCTGCTGGCGGGGCTTCGTCCCTGAACCCCTGCCGCTGTTAAGGTGCATCGGCGCGCGAAGGCAGGGACTTTGGTTGCGCGCCAAAGTTCTCGGGCGTGAACGCGTAAATTGGAGGCAACAGCCGCGGGAAACTTACCCAGACCGTATAACCCGTTCAGACCAGCAGATACCAGGCGGCGACGACGACACCGCACAGCAGCAGCGCCCCGGCCGCCGCCGCTCCGAAGGCGATCATGCGCGTCCGGTTTCGCCGCATCCGCGGGTACCATTCGGGAAGGAAATCAACTTCAGGCACGTCCCACCCCCACCGCCGTCGCGACGGCGTCCGAAGAGTTCAGACTCGTGGCTGACACGATTGGGGCCGCCGGCGTTTCGTTCGACGAGCCCCGTGCGCCGGCGCCCGCGGCAAACCCTCGCAACGCCAAGCCGAGTGCAACGGCCCATTCGCCGAGGCTCTTGGTGCCGTCGGCGCCCGGCATCGCCGCGGTGTCAATGCCGCGGAAAACGTCGAGCGGCTCGGCAGGCAGCGCCAGCGTCGCCGTCAGCGTAGACCTGACTTGGGGATCGCCGGCCTCTCCGCCGACAAGCTCGATTCGAAGAGGTCCGGGGCCACGGAATGTGACGGCGTGATAGCGAACGCACATCAGGACTTCCCGAGCCAGCAGCTCCATCGCGTGACGCATCGTATCAAAGAGCACTTTGCGAACACTCTCTAGTTTATCGTTGGCCCCGGGCACGGACCGGCGGCGTAGCTGATCGACCTCGGCGAGCGGCAGGCCGAGCTTCCGGGCGATCGCGGTTCGGAACAGGTCGGCCCCGACGTCGATGGTCTTCACCACGCGAATGTCGCCGCCGCGCCCGATGACCACTCGGCTCTGTGCGGCCCCCACGTCGAGCATGACGCGGGGCTCGGCGGCGGATGGCGAGCCGGCCGACGCGCCGGCACGCCAGACGGCACAGGGATCGATGTCTAGCGCGCCCACAATGGCCCCGGCCCGGTGTAAGGCCAAAACGAAATCGCTGACGTACTGCTTGCCCGCGGCGATGAGAATGACCTCGCGCCGGCGGTCTTCGCCCTGGCGGACCTCGCCGGCGTCAATGCACTGGACGTCGGCGGAATCGGGATCAAATCGAAATAGGTCGCGGGCGTCGATCTTCGCCGCCATGGGCAATTCGTCGGCCGACATCGGCGGCAGGCGGTGGGTCTTATAGTGAACCAGCTCTTTCGGCAACGCCGCGACCATTCGCCGGCCGCGGAAAGCATTGCCGCGGAGGGCGCTGCGTACGGTCTCGCCGGCGAAGACGACGCGTTTGTCCGGGTCGCCCTTCACGCCGTCCGGAATCGCCACGCGCAATGCAGCCGTCACGGCAAGCCCTTCCGGGCCGGCGGTGAGTTGAAGAATCTTGATCGACTCCGAACCGACGTCGAGGCCGATCGGGGAAATTGGCGCGCGAAGAATTTGCAGCATGGGACGTACGGCTCCCCTCCAGGGAAGTGCGTGACCCTTTCATCGGTGGACGATCCACACCCCTTTCACTCCGAATTCGCCTTCACGCGAAAATGTTTTGCCGAATGCAAGCGGCATCGGAAATGAAGGCTCTTATCGGACGGTCCGGCAGTTCTTTCAAAGACGACGATAGCACAGCCGCCCACCTGAAAAGGTCGATCTGCCGCGTCGCCCCGAATAGGGTGTAGAATACCGAGCCGAGGGTCCGATAATAGCCAAAGCGGATACGTTGCGCCCGAATTGCGCGGGGACGTGTTCGCGGACGGGCACGGAGGCTGTTGGCTGTGGCGGACGTACTGGACCAATCTGAAGTCGACGCGCTGCTTGCCGCAGTGGACAGCGGAGCCGTGACGCCCCCGGATTCGGGCGGCAGCGGCGCTGGGGGCGGGACGCCGCAGGTCTTCGGATCCAACGGCATTTCTCAGGTCGACGTCCACGTCTACGACTTCAAACGCCCCGAACGCGTCAGCAAGGACCAGATGCGCGCCCTCGAAGCCCTGCACGAGGGCTTCGGCCGGAACCTCGGCGCCGCCCTTTCGGGCTACCTCCGCACGATCATCGAAGTGAGCGTTGCCCACATTGAGCAGCTCACCTACTCCGAATTCATCCACTCGCTGCCCAACCCGACCTGCTTCAACCTGCTGAAGGCCGATCAGCTCGACGGGCAGTTGTGTCTCGAAATCAGTCCCCTGATCATTTATCCGATCATCGACCGCCTGCTCGGCGGCTCCAACGCCGACTTGTTCATCCCGCAACGGCCGCTCACTCAGATCGAGCAGCGGCTCGTGCAGAGGATTACCGATCGTGCCACCCACCACCTCTCTGAAGCGTGGAGCAATCTGACGCCGATGACATTTAAGGTGGACGATTTCGAGTCCAACCCGCAGCTCGTCCAGATCGTGCCGCCGAATGAAACCGTCGTGGTCGTCGGGTTTGAACTAAAAATGGGCAACCGCGCCGGCACGATGAGCCTGTGCATTCCGTACAACGTGATCGAGCCGATCATGGGCGTGTTGGCGGCGCAGAACTGGTTCAGCTATCAGCGCAAAGGCGGTCAGGAAGATCATCTGAAAAAGCTGACGCGAAACGTCAGCAATGCCCGCGTGGAGATGCGGGCCTTCCTCGCCCAGACGACAATCACGATGAACGAGCTCCTGGCGTTGCAGGTCGGTGACGTGATTACGACGGACAAACCCATCGAGCGTGACGTGCTGGTTCAGATCGAAGGGAAGAACAAGTTTCTCGGACAAATCGGACAATTCCGCGGCGCGCGGTCGGTGCGCGTCGTACGGGTTTGCCAGCACCCGGTTGATACGACGCTAGGCGGCTCCATCGGGGGTACGCCATGAGCCGGGCCACGGCGCCGGCGGGCGACGCGGGGGTGGAAGAGGTGCTGGACGCGGGGGCGACGGCGGGCTATCTGGGGGAATCGGCCAGGCCGCTTGCGAGTCTGATTTTCCTTCTCCCGTTTATCATCCTGTATGAGCTGGGCACTCGGCTGCTCCTGACAGACCCCGTCCAGGGCACTCAGCACATAGTCGCTTTCACCTTGCTCCAGCGGTTCTTTTCCGCCCTGGGGGCGACAGGGCGTAACCTGCCCGCCTTAGCGGTTGTCGCCATCCTGCTGGCGTGGCATATCGCACGTAAAGACAAGTGGACCTTCAAATTAACGACGCTGCTGGGCATGTCCCTGGAAAGCGTGGCCCTCGGCGTGCCGCCGATTGTGTTTGGATTGGTCCTCGCCCGCTTTTTTTCCCCCCTCAATACCGCTGTGGGCGAAAGCTTGGGGGAGACGATCATCCTTTCCTTGGGCGCCGGCATCTACGAAGAACTGGTTTTTCGCCTGATGCTGTGCACCGCACTGGCGATGCTGCTTCGAAACGTGCTTAAATTGGAGCTAAGGCTGAGCATGCTATTACTGGTAGTGATCTCGGCAACGCTTTTCTCGGCATACCATTACTTGGGGAACGAAGTATTTCAGTGGCGGATTTTTGTGTTTCGCATGGGCGCGGGCGTCTATTTCGGCGTGTTATTTCTCTTCCGTGGGTTCGGCATAACTGCAGGCGCTCATATGGCTTACGACATCATGATCGTCATGTAGTCAAATGCTCGCCCCGTTCCGAGCGAAATTATTTTGTAGTCAATTCGTCTGCCCCCCCTATAATGCCCCCGGTATGAAACTCCGCAACGGGCGGATGATTAAAGTCACGCAGAGCAGGAAGTGCTAAACAAGGATGTTTAGCGAGCTGACCGCCCTGTCAAACGGGGTTTGGGCCTGTCGTCTTTAGTGGCTGAAAAATACAAGTAGTTGTGCTTTATCCTCTTAACGAAGAGGTCTCTCTTCTAGAAAGAGCAAGGACGCCATGGGCTCCAGTAATCGAACCAAGCAACGCCGGTCGGGTGGACTAACCCTCCTCCTGTACCAGCGCTCCTTACATCCTGAACTGTTCAAGATTTACGGAACGGAACGGGTAAATCGCCGCGCCTACGAGGCCGACGTCTGGCTCGTCGAGGGTGGGCATGTGATCGCCTTCACCGCCGGCAAGAACACGCTGACGGAAGTCATCGTCACGAACAACGAGCCGCTCACTGACCGTAATCTGGTGCAGTCCATTCCGTGTCGAGGCGAGAAGTACCACGAGACGACGTTCGGCGGAAACATCCGCTACATGATCAGCACGCAGGAAGAGCAGCTGACGCAGACGCTTTACGACGCAACCCGTGAAGAAATCACCGCTTACGCCGCCAAGCGCGAGCTGATGACTGCGGACATTCCCCCCACCGCCGACGGCGGCGGGTT
>JBKJRK010000008.1:0-4892 GCA_046593135.1 Tepidisphaeraceae bacterium
CCCCGGCGTCGCCGCACGGGTATACTTGTCGTCGTTGCGGGTGTAACTCAATTGGCAGAGTACGAGCTTTCCAAGCTCGATGTTGAGGGTTCAACTCCCTTCACCCGCTCTTCAGTCAACTAAGCCGAACATTGACGTCTTACGTTGAGGTGAATCCCGCAGCCCCTCAATTGTCGAGCTTCTCCGCCGATCCCGTTAACGCCCTGCAAGCCATCCGCCGAAAATAACTGAAAGCCGAAAGGCCCTGGCCGCGACGTCAGGGGTTTGAAGTGCCTGCCGACGCGGGGTACGATTTCCCGTTCGGGATGAATAACCCACGACCGAACACCCATCCTGGGCTATCGCTATCGTCCAAATCGCTGCGAACCAAGGAGCAGCCGATCAGTTTCCTCGTCGCCGAAGCGATGAGGAACCCCCTGCTCATCAACCTTGCCGCCGGCTTGGTCGATCCGCTGACCCTTCCGGTTGAAGAGTGCGACGCCATCACGCGCCGCCTCTTCGCCGACATTCCGCGCGGCCGGTCCGCGCTCCAATACGACACCACGCTCGGCCTGGCCGAGCTCCGCCGCACCCTCCTTTCGCACGTCGAGCAATTGGAAGGGGTGAGTGCGAGCCGCATGGGCCTGACCGAAAACGACGTTGTCACGACGACGGGTTCGCAACAGGCGCTGTACCTCGTGGCCGACGTGTTAATCGATCCTGGCGACATTGTGATCGCCGCCAACCCGAGCTATTTCGTTTACGCCGGAGCGCTGCATTCGCTGGGCGCGACCGTGTTGACCGTTCCGATGGACGCCGACGGGATGGTGGTGGACGAGGTCGAGCACCTGCTGGCGCGTCTGGAGCGCGACGGCCGGCTGGACCGGGTGAAGCTCGTTTACTGCACGAGCTACTACCAAAACCCGACGGGCCTCACGCTTTCAGCCGAGCGTCGTCCCCGGCTGCTTGAGATCGTCAAACGCTTCAGCAAGCGCCACCGCATCCTGCTTCTCGAAGACGCCGCTTACCGGGAGCTTTCGTACGACGGCTCCGCGCCGCGGTCGATCAAGTCGTACGACGCCGATAACCGATTCACGATCATCAGCCACACCTTTAGCAAGCCGTTCGCCCCGGGGATCAAGCTCGGGTACTCCGCGATGCCGCAGGATGTACTACACGCGGTCTTGCAGCAGAAAGGCAACCACGACTTTGGCTCGGCCAACCTGACGCAGCACGTCGCGCTCGAAGCCATGCGCGACGGCAGTTACGCAAAGCACGTGCAGGTTTTGAAAGACGCCTACCGCGCTAAACGTGACGCAATGGTCGAGGCCTTGAAACAATTCATGCCCGAGCACGAAAGCATCTCCTGGACGCACCCGCACGGCGGACTATACGTGTGGCTTGCACTCCCGGCAGGGTTTGACACCTCGCGCGGGTCGGCGATGTTTCAGAAGTGCATCGATCGGGGAGTGCTCTACGTGCCCGGCGCTTATTGCTTTCAACCCGACGAGCGCGGCGTCATCCCGACAAACCACGTGCGCCTCAGCTTCGGACAAGTCGCCCCGGACCAGATCGCCCCGGGCATCGAACGCCTGGCGGAAGTTGTGAAAGAGCAACTCGACAACAATCCAAAATCTGAAACTCGAGATTTAAAATCAGGCGTAGCCGCGGAGCGTGCCTGATGCGGACGCTCAGCCCGACCCTGTTCTGGTACATCTTCAAAGACCTCGTCCGGGTGTTTTTGCTCGCCAACGGCGCGCTGGCCGGGATCCTCAGCTTCGGCGGGCTGCTTCGCCCACTCACGGAGCAGGGACTCGAGGCCTGGCAGGTCGGCCTCTTGCTGACTTACTTCACGCCGGCGATGACGGCCTATTCCCTGCCCATCGCCGCCCTCTTCGCCACGACGGTCGTGTACGGCCGGTTGTCCGCCGACAATGAAATTCTCGCCTGCCGGGCCGGCGGGCTAAGCCACCTGTCGCTCGCGCTGCCGGCGAGCATTCTCGGCTTGCTCGTTTCGCTCATCAGCGCGCTGCTGCTTTTGTTCATCGTTCCGATTTACACGCTGAAGGTCGAGAAGGTCGTTTACTCCAACCTCGCCAAGATCATCGCCAACGACATCGACCGAAAGCACCAGATACGTTTGCCGGGGATGAACTTCACGGTCTTCGCCCGTTCGGCGTTCCTCCCGCCGTCTCAGAAGCCGGACGCGTTCGACCAGCAGGTGATTCTCGTCAACCCGACGATCGTCACGTTCACCCAGCCCTACGCCGGCAACCCCGACCGCTCGATGGCCCGCATCCAGGTGCCGAAGGACTTTCATACCGCCAGCGAAGCGACGATTCACCTCACGCAGCGTCCCGGCGACGAGCAAATCCAGTTAAGGGTTGATCTTGACCAAGGCTCCCGATTCCCACGAACGCTGAGCAGTGCGCAACTCGGCGGCATCGGCTCGGCGCAGGCCGGGCCGTTCGACTTGCCGTCGCCGATCAAGGAAAACACGAAGTTCATGGACATCCAGGAGCTTCGCAAGCTCTACCAGAATCGGGCCGGCAGCAAGAAGATTATGGCCATGCTCGGCGGGTTTATCCGCCACGACCAGACGTTCATTTTCCTCCACGCCGTCCGCGACGATCTCAACGACGCCGACCACCAAGCGGCGTTCAAGGCGTTCGGCGGCAAGGAAGAAATCCTGATCGAGCGACTGGGCAATGTGGTTGTGCAGGAGAAAGCTGGCGACGTGCTCATCGGCTCGACGAGCGACCCGAAGGACCCGGCCCGCCGCGTCCGCATGACGATCCGTCGGCCGGGCCAAAACCCCACCGTGTACGAGTCGCGCGACGCCGTGCTAAACGTCCGGCCGATGCGCGACGACCAGCGGATGGACGTCAGCCTGGAGTTGAAGGACGTCGCGGTTCGCAACTGGGACGGCGTCGTAACGCTCCGCAAGTCGTTCCCGTACGAGTTCAGCGTCCCGATGCCGCGCGCCGTGCGCGCGGTCGAAGACCGCTCATTTACCGAATATTCGGTAAACCCCAACCTCCCGCGTGAAGAGCTGGCCGCGATGACGCTTTCGGTCGAGCAGCGCAAGCTCGTCCGAGAACTGACCGTCCTCGCCAACGACATTGTCACTGAAAGCAACAGCCGGATAAGTTTTGCGATCAGTTGCCTGGTTCTGACGTTCGTCGGGGCGGCGCTGGGGATGATGTTCCGCAGCGGGAATTTTCTCACCGCGTTCGCAATCAGCTTCATTCCCGCGCTGATCGCCATCACGCTCATTGTCGCCGGCCAGCGCGTCGGCAGTTCGATCCCCAGCGCCTACCCCAAAGGCGAAAACCCGATTCAGCTCGGCCTCAGCCTCATCTGGTCCGGAAACGCCGCCAACGCGCTGCTGGCGGTGGGGCTGTGGTGGAGATTGCAGAGACAATGAGTTGTCAGTTGCCAGTTGTCAGTTGCCAGTGAAGACGAAACTGGCCTCCCACTGGCAACTGGCAACTGGCAACTGGCAACTTATGAAGATTCTGGATCGCTACATCCTCGTCAGCTTCCTCAAGAACTGGGCCATCAGCTTTATGGTGCTGGTCGGGATGTACATGATTTTGGACATGGTCTTCAATTTCGACGACCTCGTCACCATGAAACCCGGCGAGGCCGCGGGGGCGGGGGGCACGCTCCTCGGCGTGTTATTCAACGTCGCGGATTTTTACTTCTTCCAGTCGTTCCTGTTCTTTAATCACCTCTCCGGCATTATCCCCGTCGTCGCCGCGGCGTTCACGCTGATGCGCCTGAGCCGGTTTAACGAGCTGACCGCCATCATGGCGGCGGGCGTGCCGCTGCTGCGCGTGGCGATGCCGATCATCCTGGCCGGCGTGGTGCTCAACGCGCTGGTCGTCGCCAACCAGGAACTGATCATCCCCAGCCTCTCTCAAAAGCTCAGCCGCGACCGCGACGAGATCAACGGCGCAACCGGCGAGACGTTCCCCATCCGCGCGATGCAGGACGACCACAACAGCCTGCTCTTCGCCGGGCGCTACGCACCTCCGACCGCGAAAACGCCGGCGGAAATGCTGTTCGTCGACGTGCTGGAGCACAACGAGCAGGACCAGGTCGTCGGCAAGATCATGGCCGAACGCGCCGTGTACGACCCCGGCGAGCGCGTCTGGGCACTGACGAACGGCCAGCGCATCACCGGCCTGCGCTCAGACGAAGCGCCGTCGGGGCCGTTCCCCATCGACGGGTGGAAGACCAACATCGATCCCGAAGAGATCAAACTCTATAAAAAATCCGACTACGTCGACCTGCTCAGCACCGACCGAATCAACCAGCTACTCGACCGCCCCGAGAGCTACGGCAAAGCGAACCTGCTCCGCGTGAAGCACGCGCGGTTTACGCAGCCGCTCATGAACGTGATCCTGCTGCTGCTGGCCATCCCGTGCGTGTTGACGCGGGAACCCGGCAAGTTGAAAGCGGCCGCGACGAAGTGCCTCATCCTGACGGGGCTCGGGATGGGCAGCATCTTCCTCGCCCAGCAGATTGCCGCCAACCCGCCCGACCTCCGCTTCGCCACCCAATGGCCGGCCCTGATGGCGTGGGTCCCCATTTTCCTCTTCGGCCCGCTCGCGGTGTTTTTATTGGACCGGGTGAAAACGTGAGAACGACTACAAACTTAAAGACGTAAAACGTAACGAACGCCCCGTCCTCCTTATATCTTTTACGTTTTACGTCTTTACGTTTTTACGGCTCGCGTGTCGCGGCTCATTTGCTTCCCCCCATACTCGAATCGTACATCTCTTTCCGTCAGGCATACGCACCCCGACGGTCCGCTGGATGCGGATTTTCAGGCAGCCTGACGGAGCCGGGTGGACGTGCCGAGCAATCGGAACGGACGCACAGTTCTGGCGACGCTCCCTTCCCAC
>JBKJRK010000147.1:0-2676 GCA_046593135.1 Tepidisphaeraceae bacterium
CACTCCGCCCCCGGCCGCCCCCGCCAAGACGGAGGAGAAGAAGCAGATCAAAGCCGCGTCGTTTGCCGAAGGGCTGGCGATGGTCGGGCTCGACAAGGATTTCGCCGCCGGCAAACCGATCGCGCCGCGGAAGGCGTATGGGGCGGGACTCGTCGCGCTCGGGGCGGCCGACAAGCGGATCGTGGGGCTCGATGCGGACGTGAAAAACTCCACCCACGCCGAATGGTTCGCCAAGAAGTTCCCCGAGCAGTACGTCGAGTGCAAGATCGCCGAGCAGAACATGTACTCGGTGGCGGCGGGCATGAGCGCCGCGGGTAAAATCCCGTTCACCAGCACGTTCGCCAAGTTCGTGATGCGCGGCTACGACCAGATCGAAATGGCGATCATTTCCGGTGCCAACATCAAGATCACCGGCTCCCACGCGGGCGTCACCCTCGCCGCCGACGGGCCGAGCCAGATGTCGCTGCCCGACGTCGCATTCTTCCGCAGCTTCTGCCACGTAAAAAACTATCACGGCGAGCTCGCGATGCGCTACTTCTTCCCCGCCGACGCCGTCAGCGCCTACAAGATCACCGAGCTGATGGCCAACGTCGACGGCGCCTGCTACCTCCGGACCCTCCGCGCCGAAACGAAGACCCTCTACAAGCCCGAAGAGACGTTTGAAGTCGGCGGGTTCAAGGTGCTGCGCGAAGGCAAAGACCTCGTCTTCGTCGCGGCCGGCTACATGGTCCACGAGTGCCTGAAAGCCGCCGACGAACTCGCCAAGCAAGGCAAGAAGGCCGCCGTCGTCGACGCCTACTCCCTGCCGCTGAAAACGACCGAACTCCTCGACTTCGCCGCCCGCTCCGGCGGGACGGTCGTCACCGTCGAAGACAACTACACCGGCGGCCTGGACGCCGAAATCGCCACCGCCATCGCCAACAGCGGGGACGAGATGACGCTGAAGAACCTGTACGTGGCCAAGATTCCCAAGTCCGGGCGGGAGCCGGGGGACGTGCTGGATTATCTGGACCTGGGCGTAAAGGCGATATTGAAGGCGGTGTGAGTGGGTATAATATTTATTGTGTCGACTCGATGCCCTTCCGTGGCAATAACACCATGACGCTTTCCACTTCTAAAGAAACTGCCGGCTTGGGCGCTGCTGCCGAACCGGCTTGGGACGTTGCGTTTCTATTTCCCGCCCAAGGCAGTTGGAGCGAACAAGAATACCTCGATCTTAAAGGCAACCGGTTGGTTGAGTTCTCACATGGTTCTATTGAGGTCCTGACCACGCCGACGGCCGCGCATCAGTTGATCATTCTGTTTTTGTGTGACGTCTTGCGAGCCTTTGTCCGGCCGGCGAAGCTCGGCAAGGTGCTGATGGCGCCGTTTAAGATGCGACTGTGGGAAGGCAAATACCGGGAACCTGACGTGATGTTCATGCGGACCGAGAATGCGTCGAGAACAAGCAGTGGGCTTTGGGACGGGGCAGATTTAGTAATTGAGATCGTTAGCGATGACGACCGCGGGCGAGACCTTGAAACAAAACGGTTTGAATACGCGCGTGCCGGCATCCCAGAGTATTGGATCATCGACCCGCAGACTCGCCACATGATCGTTCTGAAATTGGACGGGCAGCGGTACGCGGTGCACGGCGAGTTTGGAGGCGGAGATCGGGCGTCGTCGTTGTTGCTGCCGGGGCTGGAGGTTTCGGTCACCGATCTGTTCGCCGCCGGCGACGCCGAGTAATCGCCGATTCAGCCACGCCATAGGCATCACCCCCGCGACGCCCACCGCGCAATTACTCTGCCGACGGTTTCGGCGATCCGCTCCCGCGCCTCGCGTCTCGGCACGTTCGCGGCCAGCAATCGGTCGTATTCCGTATGAACGTGGCGGACGTGCGCCACCACCGCCAGCCGCACGGCTTTCTCTTCCAATTCCTTCGCCGCGGCGGACCGCCCCACCCGGCCGCTGTGTTTTTCGCAGGCGTGGCCGGCGATGGTGCGTCCGTCGTCGGCGGGGCACCCCGGAAACTGCCTGCGGATCGCCTCGGCGAACGCGGCGACGAACTGCTTGTCCTCCGCCGCCCGGACCGCCGCCGCTTCGGCGCGGCGCTTGGCGCGCTCCGGCGCGTCGGCGGCACATTCGTCTTCGGCTTTGCCGATAGCGGCGGGTTCGACGAGCGTCCCCCGCCGCTCGTACCGTTTCCGCCGGCGCGACCACTCGACCACGACCGCCTTCTTCGCCGAATGCTTCGACGCCCGGCGGGTTAGGGCGGCGTCGCCGCTGGGCAGGAACTCCAGAGCGTCCAGGTCCGCACAATCTAAACAAAGCGCCGTCTTGTCCTCCACGCGCAGGAAGCTTCCGCCGGGCAGTTCGGCCGCGCATTCGTCGCACCGCGCGTCCTTTGTCACGATGAAGACGACCACGTCGTCCGGCTTCCCGACTCCGGCATGCGATTTTTTCCGCATCGTTGTGAACCCCGCGGCAATTCTCCACACATTCGATTCCAAAGGTGATATAACAGCCGCCGAACCTTCAAGGCAAAACGCGGGCGAAAACCGGCGTACTTCAGCTAGAGCGATTTTCACCCACTCGGTAACGGCGACGCCTGCGTCGCCTTGCGGCTCGTGTGGACTGCACGAGGCGACGCAGGCGTCGCAGCTACCATAGCTCGCTACGGTGCGGTGAAAAACG
>JBKJRK010000379.1:0-10715 GCA_046593135.1 Tepidisphaeraceae bacterium
CTGCGGGGGCTTCCGATGCCGGGGCGAGCGCTACGTCGACCTGCCCGGTAAAGACGTGAACTTCTGTCGTTCCCGTCGTTCCGACCGACATGCCAAACTCGGTGCCAAGGTCCGTCACCGCCGGCCCCGGCGACTCGATGGTAAAGCCTTTAGCCCGCTTGGGCACGTGGGCTACGAGGCGGCCGGATGTCAGCGATCCACGATTGCGGTCAAGCGGGATGAACTCCGCCGGGCCTTCGATCACGACGCGTGCGCCGCTGTCGAAGGTTATTTCCGCCACGCCCGACTGGAGTCGCAGTCGGCGGTTCGGTTCGAGCTGCTCGCCGGAGTTCAGTACCGATGAAGCCGCCCACTGGGCGTTATGGGTTGAGGTCAACTGGCCTACCGGCCCGGGACGATCAGACGAGAGGAATTTGAAAAACAGCCCCAACCCCAGCCCCAGTAGCAGGACCGCGGCGACGCTGACATAGAGGCGTCGGCGGAACTGAGCGGCCCGTGCCTGAGCCGCCCGCCGGTCCGGCGGCCTCGGAGGGGCGTCCAGCGGCTCGGGCTCGTCGGGGGTGTCATTTGGATGCAGCGCCGCCAGGATCATCGTATCGCCGTCGCGCAAAACGACGGCATCGTCATTGACGGGCTCGTTGTCTGTAAGTGTTACGTCGCGTCCTGCGCCGTTTGCCCACATCGCTTGCGTTGCCGCGGCGGCCCACTGGGAGAGGTTGGCGGTTTGCGCGACGTACCGGACGTAAAACTCGGCTGCCTCGGCGTCGGACGTGACGAGCTGCTCGAGCCGCCGGCACTGTTCGGCGGTCAAACCCGGGTCCGACGACTGCGCGTCGACGAGCCGCTGGATTTCGTCGAGGTTGGGTTCGAACGTCCGTTGCATTTATCTGGCCTCGATCCGGGTTTCTCGTTTGATGCAGTCGTGCAGGACACGCCGGATGCGGAAGACAGTGACTTTGAGCGATTCGGCCGTCCGGTCCCATTGCGCCGCGACGTTGCGCAACTCGGCGCTAGGGGCGTAGTAGCTAAACAGGAGATCGCGGTTCTTCTCGGGCAGGCGGCTTAGGCACGCGGCGAGCGCTTCGTTTCGCGTCTGTGCCGCGTGCGGCGTGGCCTGCGCCGCGGCAAGATCCGCCACTCGTTCCACAAACGCGTCGCTGAATTGCTGCTGCTGCCGCCCGCGGCGTTTGCGGTAGGTAAGAACCTGAAAGCGGGCGACCGTCCGGGCCCAGGCGCCGAAGTCCGAGCCTTCGCGGAACTTGTCGAATTCCTCCCACAGTCGCACGCTTGTCTCCTGGAAAAGGTCGTCGGCATCGGCCCAGTTGGGTAAGAGGGCGAGGATGAAGGCGTAAAGGTCCCGCTCGTGTTGGCTCAACAGCCGCACGAACTGGCTCGTTCGATCGGGAAAAATCACTCTGTCTCTGACGCCAAGCGACATGGGCCGCCACCATCTAACGGGGAAATGAATTGGCCATGGGTTCCGGTGTAATCATGCGCTTGAAAACGCCCCGTGGTTGGGGCGGCTAAACAAATCGCAGGAAACAAACGGAAGTCCTATGAGCCGCCACTGTACGAGGGCGCGGCTGATATGCCGGTTAACAAGAAAATCGGGAAACCTAAGCTTACCGGGATTGCCAGAACGGCAGCCGTTACCGTCGGACTGTCGAATTGGCACGCCGAACGCGATCCGCTGTGCGCTTCACCGACCAAGGCGATCGTGTAACTCTCGGTATTTCATGCACTAGCGGCCTTAGCGTGTCGTCGCGGGATGGCACAACATTTGCCCATGAGGGGGACCGCCCCAGCGAGAATAGCTCAGGGCTCGTCCGCTAAAGGAGTGCATTCATGGCAAAAATCATTGGTATCGACCTCGGAACGACCAATAGCGTCGTCGCGGTCATGGAAGGCGATCAGCCCAAAGTGCTGATCAACGCCCAGGGCAGTCGGATTACGCCGTCGGTCGTTGCGTTTACCGAAAAAGGTGAACGGTTGGTGGGCCAGACCGCCAAGCATCAACAAATCACCAACCCCAAGAGCACCGTCTTTTCCATCAAGCGCTTCGTCGGCCGTCGGCATAACGAAGTGGCCCAGGAAGAGAAGATGGTCCCGTACGAAATCACCGGCGGCTCCGACGAGTTCGTGAAGGTGAAAGTCCGCGGTAAGGAATACACCCCGGAGCAGGTCTCCGCATTCATTCTCCAGGACCTGAAGAAGACCGCCGAAGACTACCTCGGCGAAAAAGTGACGGACGCCGTCATCACCGTCCCTGCCTACTTCAACGACGCCCAGCGCCAAGCCACGAAGAACGCCGGCGAAATCGCGGGCTTAAAAGTACTTCGCGTGCTTCCGGAGCCGACGGCGGCGGCGCTGGCGTACGGGCTCGACAAGAAAAAGAATGAGAAGATTCTCGTATTTGACCTCGGCGGCGGCACGTTCGACGTCTCGGTCCTTGGCGTCGGCGACGGTGTTTTTGCAGTGCTGTCGATCAACGCCAACACCCACCTCGGCGGCGACGATTTCGACGAAGAACTGATCAATTTCCTCGCCGAAGAATTCCGCAAGCAGGAAGGCATCGACCTCCGCAAAGATGCGATGGCCCTCCAGCGGCTCAAGGAAGCCGCCGAGAAGGCCAAGATCGAGCTTTCCAATGCGATGGAGACGACGATCAATCTCCCGTTTATCACCGCCGACCAGAACGGGCCCAAGCACCTGCAAACCACGCTGACGCGCACGAAGTTTGAACAATTGATCTCCCTCCTCGTGGATAAAGCCAAGCAGCCGGTCATCGACGCGCTGAAAGATGCGAACCTAAAGCCGGAGCAGATCGACGAAGTTGTTCTCGTCGGCGGCTCGACGCGCGTGCCGATGGTGGGGCGAATGGTCAAGGACCTGTTCAAGGGCAAGGAGCCGAACCGCTCGGTGAATCCCGACGAGGTCGTCGCGATTGGCGCCGCCATCCAGGGCGGGATAGCCACCGGCGACGTGAAAGACATCCTCGTGCTCGACGCCACGCCGCTTTCGCTCGGCGTCGAAACCCTCGGCGGCGTGATGACCGTCCTCATCCCGCGCAACACGACGATCCCGACCAGTAAAACCGAAGTCTTCAGCACCGCGTCGGACAACCAGAACGCCGTGACGATCAACGTGCTCCAGGGCGAACGCGAGTTCGCCAAGGACAACCGCCTGCTCGGGCAGTTCAATCTGGAAGGCATCCCCCCGGCCCCGCGCGGCCTGCCGCAGATCGAGGTCAAGTTTGACGTCGACGTCAACGGCATCCTGCACGTGTCGGCGAAGGACAAGGCGACCAACAAGGAAAACAAGGTCACGATTCAAAACTCGGGCGGCCTGTCGAAGGACGAGATCGAGAAGATGAAGCGTGACGCCGAAAGCCACGCCGCCGAGGACAAGAAGCGTCGCGAGACGATCGAGATGAAGAACCAGGGCGAGAACCTCGCCTACCAGACCGAAAAAATGCTCAAGGAACACGGCGAAAAAGTCGCCGGCGACACGCGGGCCGAGATCGAGCGCGCCCTCAGCGAGCTCCGCGACGCACTAAAAACCGACGACCCGGACGTCATCAAGAAGAAGATGGAGCTGCTGACCACGGCGTCGCACAAGCTCGCCGAGGAAATGTACAAATCCACCTCCGCCCCCGGCGGGGCCGGCGCCGCCCCCGAAGCCCAAGCCGACCGTGCTACCGGTGGCCCGGATGCGGGCGGCGACGGCAAGAAGAAAGACGATGACGTGATCGATGCGGAGTTCGAGGTAAAGGACACCCCATGATACGGATTCCATCTCATCCCGCGCCCGAATTATAATCCCGGTTCGCGGCCGCCCACACGGCGGCAGGACATCCGCGACGCGCGAGAATCAACTGAATCCGCGTAAGTCCCGGCACTTCTCACCACGACGAAAAGAAGGCCGATGGCTCTGCCATCGGCCTTCTCTTTTGAAAATGGATTCCCATCTGGCAGGTACAAACCCGTTTCTTCCGAGGAATCGAATAATGCCACTTTGCGGCTGCCGAGAGGGCGGCGCGTGTGTCCGACTGCGCAGGTGTTTTGGGAGTCAGGGCGTAAACCAACGGCCCTCGTTTTATCGATAAAATTGTTGACGGAATCCCGCCCCCCAGTACAGTTCCCGCATCGACGATCGAAAATCTTCGGTCCAGTCCTTAAATTGACACAGAGGCGAGGGCGTTCGTGCGTCGCCTTTAACTGGTATGCGACATTTCCCGGCGACGCTGAATACTCGATAGGATCGGCTCATGAACGAATTCGGCTGGGTTAACTGGCTCACAATCTTTCTCTACCTCGGGGCGCTGGCGGGAATCGGCGTTTATTTTTCGCGACGACAAAAGAACCTGGAAGACTTCTTCCTCGCCGGCCGCAGCATGGGCTGGCTGCCCGTGGGCATGTCGCTCATGGCCGCGCTGAACAGCGGCCTGGATTACATGACCCAGCCGTTTCTGGTCTTCGAGTACGGGCTGATTTTTCTCGTGGGAATCACTTCCTGGCTGTTCCTGTACCCGTGGGTGTCGCGCGTGACGATGCCGTTCTACCGACGGCTCAACGTGTTTAGCGCTTATGAGTATCTCGAAGCCCGATTCAACTCTTCCGTTCGCACGCTGGCTGCGGCCATCTTCCTATTGTGGCGGGTCGGGTGGATGTCCGTCGCGATCTACGCGCCGTCGCTCGCCATCAGCACGCTGACCAACGTTCCACTGCTGCCGACCATCGTCGCCCTCGGCGCCGCCGTCACGCTCTACACCATGCTCGGCGGCATTACCGCAATCATCTGGACCGACGTCCTCCAGTTCTGCATCATGCTTGCCGGCGTGCTGGCGACGATCCTCGCCATTACCTACAGCGTTGACGGCGGCCTAGCCGGCATATGCAGCTATACCTATGAGCACGGCAAGACCGCCCTGGTCGCCGCGCCCGCCGCCGGCACGGGCTTCCGCGACCAGGTGATCTATTGGCTCACGTCGCCCATGTCGATCTTCGGCATCGTGATCGCGACGGTGGTCGGACGGCTCACGACCTACACCTGCGAGCAGTCGACCATCCAGCGTTTCCAATCGACCAAGTCGCTCACCGACTCGCGGCAGGCGTTCATTGTCAACGCCCTGGGTGACGCCGGCTGGACGGCGGGGCTTATGTTCGTCGGGCTGGCGTTGTTCACTTACTATCACGGCCAGGTGCCGCTGGGCGAGGGCGGCATACCGGTGCAGAAAGATCAGATTGTCATCCACTTTATGAAGACCCAGTTCCCGATTCTCAGCGGGCTCGTCGTGGCCGCGGTGCTGGCGTCGGGGTTGTCCGCGACGGATGCGGCCATCAACGCCGGAACCTCGGTCATCATGGTCGACTTCTACAACCGGTTCCGTCGAAGACCGACCAATCCCGCGCGGTCCGCGCCCGCCCTCGGGAAAACCGACGGGGGGCTGCCCTACGCAACGCCCGACCGCGACGAACGCGCCGAGCAACGTCACCAGATTCGCATGTCGAGAATCTTCACGGTCGTCTTTGCCCTCGTAGGCATAACGCTCGCCGCCAACGTGTCGCGGCTCGGGGCCAACCTGCTGGAAATCGGGCACCGCGTCATCCAGACACCGACCGGCCCGCTGCTGGGCATCTTCCTGCTCGGGATGTTCAGCCGGCGCGTCACGAGCGCGGGCGCGCTGGCCGGCGGTGTCTTCGGCTTGTCGACCGCACTGTTCGTGGCGTTCGGAACGGAAATCGGGTTCCTCTGGCCGACGGTGTTCGGCGTGACGGCAACGGTGATTCCGGGTTACCTGATTTCCCTTGCCATGTCGGGAGCGCCGACCGACGCCCAGCTGCAACTGACGTGGCGGGCCGTGATGCGGCGGCCACTGAGGGAGTCGGGACCCGCGGACGTTGCGCCTGCGTAGCGGAGCCATTCATCATGGATCGGACAGCGATTGAACGCAGCGTCATCGAGGCCCTGGACGCTTTCGAAATTGAGTTGCCGAGTTGGGGCTTTGCGGATACCGGCACACGCTTCGGCAAGTTCTTACAGGATGCGGCAGCGTCCACGACGGAACAAAAGCTCCATGACGCCGGCGTCGTACACCGACTCACCGGATGTTGCCCCAGTGTCGCGGTTCACGTCCTGTGGGATTTCCGGCCGGGACAGGATCCCGCGCGGACGCGCCGGCTCGCCGAATCGAACGGAGTGCGGATCGGCAGCATCAATCCGAACGTTTTTCAGGACCAGGTCTACAAGTTCGGCAGCCTGTGTTCGCCGATGGCTGACGCACGCAAAGCGGCGTTGGCGCACGTCGATGATTGCATTCGCATCGGCCAGGCCGTCGGCAGTCGGACGATGAGCCTGTGGCTGGCCGACGGAACGAATTATCCTGGCCAGGATAACTTTCGCGAGCGGAAGGCCCGCCTCCACGACGCGCTGGGGCAGATTCACGCGGCGATGGGCCGGCATTGGCCCGGTGCGGAACTGCTCGTCGAGTACAAGCCGTTCGAGCCGGCGTTCTATCACACAGACGTCGCAGACTGGGGCATGAGCTACGTCTTCTGCAAGCACGCCGGCCCCAAAGCAAAGGTGCTGGTGGACACCGGCCACCACCTTCCCGGCCAAAACATCGAGCACGTCGTCGCGTTTTTGCTCGACGAGGGAATGCTCGGCGGGTTCCACTTCAACGACAGGAAATACGCCGACGACGACCTTACGCTCGGCAGCATTGACCCCTACGCCGTCTTCCGCATCTTCGACCAGATCGCCCAATCCGAGCACGACACCGGCACGCGGCCTGCGATCGCGTACACGGTGGACCAAAGCCATAACCTCAAGCCGAAGCTCGAAGCGATGGTGCAGACGGTGTGCGAAGCGCAAAAGCTCTTCGCCAAGGCGTACTGCGTGGACCGCCAAAAGCTGGCCACCGCTCGGGCGGCGGGGGACATCGTCGGCGCGGAGACCGAATTGAAGCGGGCGTACGAGTTCGATGTGGCGCCGCTTCTACGCGCGTGGCGCGAAGCCCGTCAGCTTCCGCCGAACCCGCTGGAGGCACTGCGCGACAGCGACATCATCGCCCGCCTCGGCCGCGAACGACGGGCGGAGCGTGACGCCGGGCGCGCGGCGGGTTCGGCCGGATCTTCCTACGCCTGACGGGATTGCGCCGTGCGGAATAGCCGGTTTTTCGTATTGACCGCGAGTACCCCAATCCGACGACCGACGACGGACCGCTGATACGGATTGCCGTTGATTCTCGGGCGTCGAGCGTGACCCGCCGCCCTGCGGGCGGCCGCGAACCGGGAGAGTCTGTGCGTGGAGATCAGATGGAATCCGTATGACCCCTGACCCCTGACCCCGACCCCTAACCATCGACCCCCCATCATTCCAAAAAGAACGACATCTCCAGCCGTTGCACCGGCTGGCCGCCTTCGCCGGCATCGGTCGGCGTTTCGAGGAAGTCGGCCATGAATTGCTGCCAACGCGTATGAATCTCCGACCCCGCAAGGTACGCACACGCCGCGTCCCAATCTTCGCACTCCAGATACCCAAACTCTGTCCCGTCCGGACGGAGCCATAAGCTGTAATTGTTTATTCCGGCGGCCTTAAGCTCGCCGAGCAGGTCCGGCCACACGGCGCGATGAATCTCCCGATATTCGTCCAGTTTTGTCGAACGCACTTTGAGTAAGAACCCTATTCTTTGCACGCTGCCGCCTCCGTAGCCGTCTTAAATTTCCGCACTTCGCGAAAGATTGAATGCCTCTTCGGCGTCTAATGATTGAGATCAGGACCATAACAAATATGCAATCGATCGCGCATTTAAGCGTCTTGTAGATTACAATTCGTTCCGAATCGCATCACCAGAACTGATTTTTATCTATATTTTAGCGGGCGGTCACCCGGCCCAGACGGCATGAGTTTATGACAACCCGGAAATCTTCGCCTAAGAAGCTCGAGTCCGTCGCCGTTATGCGCCACCAGGTTCGCAATGGCCTTCAGCAACTCATCCTGAGCGGCGAACGCCCGCCGGGGTCAAAGCTCCGCCAGCAGGAATTGGCGCAACGGTTCGGCGTCGCTCAAGGCGTCGTACGCGAAGCTTTGCTGGAACTTCAAGCATTTGGCTTGGTAGAAACGATTGACAATCGCGGCATTTACGTCAGTAAGCTCGACAAGCAAACGCTGCTCGAATCGTTCGAGGTTCGCGAAGTTCAGGAAGGGCTCGCCGCCCGACTCTGCTGTGACCGCGTGACACGCGCAGATCTCCGCACCCTTGTCGATCTCGCGAACAACATTTTCGCGCTCGGCCAGGAGGGCCGGATGGACGACATGGGGTTGATGGATCGCACGTTCCACGAACGGCTCACCCAACTTTCCGGCAACGGGATGCTCGTCCGGCTCGCCGAGAACCACCGCGTGCTGGGGAAGATCGTGCACGCCAAACGCGACGCCCAGATCGTCCGCGACGAGCACCTTGGCGTCCTGCGGGCGATCGAAGAAGGGCGTCCGGACGACGCCGAACGGTTGATGCGGCAACACGTGGCCGCCGCCCGGCTGGCGGTGGAAAAGGGAATTGAAAACGGGGGGTTTACCCCGCACTGGGTTGTCTGACAGCCGCGAACCGGCGCCGCGCATTCGTCGTCTATCGCAACGTGCCGGGCGGACGTATCGCTTTCAACAATCGCGGCCACGCGACGGACAGCTCGGTGACGTCGCCGCCGCAGAAAACGAGGTCGCATCCGGCTTCCATCGCGGCATCGAGCATCGGACCGGGCGTGACGAGAATGCCCGCATGCTTGTTGTGGGCTCGGGCCGTCCGGACGCAGTTGCAGGCGATTTCGATGACGCGCTCCGCGTTTAGATTTCCCGCGCAGCCGGCGCTGACCGACAAGTCGCCCGGGCCGATGAAAATCCCCGCCAGGCCTTCCACCTGACAGATCGCGTCGACGTTACTAACCGATTCCATCGTTTCGATCTGGGCGAACAAATGCGTGCGCGTGTTGGCGTCGGCGAACGCGGTCTTTCGATCGCCGAGCCCGTACTCCACGCCCCGGCTCCGCACGTTGAAGCCGCGTAGTCCGAGCGGCGGAAATTTTCCGAACTCGACGATCCGCCGGGCTTCGGCCGCGGTATTTACCATCGGGACGACGACAATCCGCGCCCCCACTTCCAAAGCCCGCAACACGTGATGGCGCTGCCCGTCGGGCACACGGACCGTCGGGATTCCTCCGCCGGCTTCGATTGCGACGCAGAGCGATTCGACCTCGGCGAAACCAGCCGGACCGTGCTCCATTTCGACCCAGACGGTCTCGAAGCCGATGCGAGCCGCCATTTCCGCCAGCCGCGTGGAATTGCTGTAAACCGAAACGCCTCTGAGCGTTCTCGGATTTCCGGCTGCGTCAAAAAATGCGTCGGTCGCGCCGTTGTTCATCCAGGGCAAACTCCTCACCAATGCCACACATTCGCCCTATATACAGGGTGATGACGGCGAATAATTGTCGATACAGTACATTTTTTGTAGATCAAATCTATTTTGCTTACTTAAAGGCGGGGCCGGCTCATTGCGACTCGAACGCGAATAGCTTCGCATTGGTCAATTCAAATTCAAAGCCGACGACTTGTCCCTTCGGCAGGTGCGTTGCGTTCTTCCATTGCACCGGCAGTTTCAGCCCGTCTGACACAATCGGCGCACAGTCATCGAAGGCGAAGCCCGGCAAAATCGCACCATCGGCCGAGCGCAGCTGAACGCGGATGCGGCCGGCCGATGCGACGGCGTTGAGGACAATGGTTGCGCGGGCGTCGGCCGGGACGCGCAACGGAATAGTTTTGAGCGTGCCGCTGTCTTGGCCGCTCGGTTCGATCGAGACGAAACGGTCGATCGTCATTTTTGCCAGGCCGATTTGCCGTTCCTTTGTCGGCTCGATCTTGTGCCCGCGCGCGTAGCCGCCGTAGTAGAGGAACAGTTCATCGCCGACGGGAACGGCAGACCCGACCCAAGTCATGGCGTGGTCCCATGAGCCGGGCTGGAGGTTGCGCTCGAAGAAGACGTCGTTGTGGCGCTGCCAGTGGACGCCGTCGCGGCTCGTGGCGAGCGTGGTGTAACCCAGGCCGGGGGCGGGCTGTGTTTCGGGCGCTCGGCCGGTGTCGGGCGAGTAGTCGTCGTGTAGCATCCGGACGAAGCTGATGAGCAGCGGCCCGCGCGCCATCGTTCCGCCGGCGCTGTAAAACTCGAGTAATCCTTCGTCGCGCGGCTCGGGCGTGATGACGCGCCACGGCTCTTTCCAATGCATCGCGTCTTCACTGAAGCTGGCGCCGATCAACCGGCGGTACGCCTTTCCGGCGCGCGGTCCGGCTTTCCATCCGTCCGCTTCGACGGCATGGAGTTTCAGCAGCGCGCCGTATCTGGCGCGGATCGGGTCGTGAAACAGGTCGACGATGTCGCCGACCCCGACCGCGGCCTTCGGATGTTCGTGCGGGTAAAACGGAATGACCGAATTCCCTTCGTACGGCGTCCAGCGAATCCCGTCGGGCGAAAACGCCATCGACGCCCCGGCGGGTTCGCTCGTGCCCGACCACCACATTAGCTTGTACCGTCGCGGTAGGTCTTGTGTCTTCGGCCCGTCGTCTACGACGGAAACGCCGTAACTGCCGTGTTCCGCCGACCGCCCGATTTTGAACAGCCGATTATCCGGCCCCATGATGTTCAGCACGGGCAGCGTCCAAGAGAC
>JBKJRK010000493.1:0-8705 GCA_046593135.1 Tepidisphaeraceae bacterium
CCGTGGCGTCGCGTGCTTCAGATGGGATTCGTCATTGGACTTCACCCACTCGACGAGTGTCCGCACGCCCCAGCCGGTTGAACCTTTGCTGTAATACGGAAGTTCCTTTTCGGTGTCGGCGACGCCGGCGATGTCGAGGTGGGCCCAGGGGACGGAGTTGTCCGCCGGGACGAAGTGACTCAGGAACGCCCCGCCCTGCAGCGGGTGTCCCTCGCGGCCGGCAGAGTTCACGATGTCGGCGTGGTCACTCTTGATCTGGTCACGCTGGTCATCGCCGAGAGGAAGCCGCCAGAGTTTTTCGCCGGACAGGTCGGCGGCCTGCTGAATTTCGTCGACGAGCGTGTCACTGTTGCTCATTACGCCGGCCATCGTTTTCCCGAGCGCGACGACGACGCCGCCGGTCAGCGTGGCAAGGTCGAGCACCGCACGCGGCTTGTACGTCTCCACACCCCAGGCGATCGCGTCTCCAAGCACCAGACGACCTTCGGCGTCGGTGTTGGTGACTTCGACCGTTACGCCGTTGTACATCCGCAGGATGTCGCCGGGGCGGTAGGCTTGGGAGCTGATGTGGTTCTCGGCGCTTGAAAGGATCCCGACCACCGGCACCGGGAGCTTGAGCTTCGCGACGGCACACATGAGCCCGAGCACGGCCATCCCGCCGCACTTATCGTAAATCATCCGGCCCATCTTCTCCGCCGGCTTGATTGAGATTCCGCCGGTGTCGAACGTGATCGCCTTACCGACGACGAGGAGAGGATTGGCTATCTCAGATTTCAGATTTCGGATTGAAGCCTTGGTCTTCCCTAGTCCCTGCCGCCTGACGCCTGAACCCTTCCATTCCAGCACGATCATCCGCGGCGGCGTGGCGATGCTGCCGGCGCCGACGGCGAGAATCCCGCCCATGCCGAGCTTGGCCATCTGTTTTTCGTCAAGGATGCGAACCCGCAGGCCCACTTCGCGCGCCAGTTGTTGAGCAACCTTGGCCAGCGTCGGCGGGTTGATGTCGTTGCCGGGACGTGATGCAATCGTACGCGCAAAGTTTTGCCCGTCGGCGATGATCCGGGCCCGTTCGACGACGCCGCGGAGTATCCCGGCCGGGCCGACGATCGTGATTTCCGTGCGGCGCGGCGCGTCGTCGTTTCGGCTGCTCTCGGCGGTCCCTTTGTATTCCCGGTAATCGAAAGCGGCCAGGAGCATCCCCGTGACGACAGCCTCCGCTCCCGCCTCAAGTTCCACCGCGCCGATCGTCGGCGGCAGCACCGCGGCCCGGGTCAACCGATACTTTCGCAGCGCCCGGAAAACCGCCCCCGCAGACTGCCGAATGGATTCCGTCGAGATCTTGTCAATCTTCCCAAGCCCCGCGACGAAAACCCGACGAAGCTTCCCGCTCGGCCCTTCCACCAGATCGAACACCACCTCCCGCGCCTGTCCCCGGGCCACGCCGTTGGCAAGCAACCGCTTCACCGCGACGGCCTCGCCGCTTGATAGCCCCTGGTCGGTCGGCGCGTCCTTCACGCCCTCGGCTACGAAGATGACAACCGCCTCGGCGTCGCCGGGGGTTCTGTCCTTGACCTGAACGGTTACGTCCGTGCTCGTCGGAATCATTCTTTGCTATCTCCGGTATTGGGCGGACGAGTATAGCGCCGGCTGCTCGTGCGGCAATCGCAGAGTGCCCGTATTGTTGTGGACATGACGCGTTCCAAGTCAGTCCCCGCCCACCTCGATCGACTTCGTCATGACCGGTAGGCAAGCGCTTTCGTCGCACGCCTGATACGTAACGCTGACATGAACTTTCGACGCCGGCGGGTCTTTGAACCGAATCACGATCGTCACGTCGCCGTCGTAGACGCGAACGGGCGTCTCGACGATTGCCAACCGCCGTTCCTCGCCCGGCGGGTATTCGATCGCCTCGACAATTGCCCTTCCCCGGACCGACAAACCCGTCGGCACCAGCGGCACATCACCGCCGGCGCCGGGCCCGTGGGCGTTCAGATGAAACCCTTCGGCGATGCTGAGCTTGGCGTGCAATTCCGTCGCGCCCGCCCACTCGGCCCGTAGCCTTACAACGTCCTTCGCGACCTCTCCCGGCGGCTGCGGGCGCTCGACTTTTGTCGGCGACCGCTCCGCTTTCGCCGGGACCGTGAACGGCTCCCCGGTCTGTCGCAGATACAGCATGGCCGCCTGCACCATCGAGCTCATTCCCTCGCCGTTGTGTTGAAGCTGCTGGGCGAACGCCACGATCGTCGCCCGCGCCGCGTCCGCCTGCCCGAGTGACAGCAGCGCCATCGTCGCCACGGCGTTGCCGCTGGGCAACGGGCTGTCGGTGGCGGTCTTTTGGCGGACGATCAGGTCCGTCGACCTTTCATCCGTGAAATAAAAACCGCCGGCGGGGTCGCCGAAGCGCTCTGACATCGCGTCAGCCAACCTCGACGACAACGCCTGCCAGTCGCCCTTGGCACCGGCGTCCTTCAACGCGAGCATCGCGTGAATCAAGCTCGCGTAATCGTCCAAAAAGCCGTCGTACTGCTTTCGCCCGTCCCGGCTGGTGCGATAAAGGCCGCCTGCGGCCGTTTGATGATGTTCCAAGAGAAAGCCGAGCGCTTTCGCGGCCGCATCCACGTATCGCGATTCGCTCAAGTTTTGCCCGCCGTACGCCAAGGCGCGGATCATCAACGCGTTCCAGCTCGTCAACACCTTCGTGTCGAGCAGCGGCTGCTTCCGCATATTGCGAGCCGCCTTCAGCTTTTGCCGCATCGGCTCGATTCGCTTCTCCAGTTGGTCGACGGACGTGCCTAACGCTTTCGCAACCGATTCCAGCGGCTCCGGCAGATAGAGGATGTTGTTCTCAGGTATTCCACTGCCGTGGTGCGGATCGGCGAAGTTGGGCCCACGGTCGACGCCGTACACGCTGTTGAACAGACGCGCGTCGTCGTCGCCGAGGCGTGACTCAATCTCTTCAGCGGTCCACAGGTAATTTAGCCCCTCCTGCCCGTCGACCTCCGCGTCGAGCGCCGTGTAAAATGCGCCGGCCGGCGAAGTCATCTCGCGCAAGACGAAATCAAACACGCCCCGCGCGACCGCCGCGTAGCGCGGCTCTCCCGTCTGGCGGTAGGCTTCGACGTAGCACCACGCCAACATCGCGTTGTCGTAGAGCATGATCTCAAAATGGGGAACCAGCCACTCCGCGTCGGTGCTGTAGCGGTGAAAACCGCCGCCAAGATGATCGCGGATGCCCCCCGCGGCCAGCGCGTCAAGCGTGTGGAAAATCATCCGGTGGAACTTGGACTTCGGAGAAGACGCCGCCGGATCGTCGGGAACATCGCGGAGGTAAACCAGAATCAGTTCCAGCAGTGTCTCGCGCGGGAACTTCGGCGCCCCGCCGAAGCCGCCGTGGGTGGGGTCGTAGTCGCTCGTCGATCGTTCGATGAGATCGTCAATGAACGCGTCATCGATTCGGACCGGCCGATCGGGCGCCCCCGGCTCGGCGACACGCCGCAGGACGTTAAAGATTTGGTCCGCCGTCTGAGCGACATCAGCCCGGCGGTTGCGATAGGCGTCGTCCAGCCCGTGCAGAATGGAGACAAACCCCGGCCGACCGTGCTGGTCGGTCGGCGGAAAGTATGTCCCCCCGTAAAACGGCTTCAGGTCCGGCGTCAGCCACACGCTCATCGGCCACCCGCCGTGCCGCGTGAGCAATTGCACCGCCGTCATGTAAAGTTGGTCGACATCGGGACGCTCCTCGCGGTCCACCTTGATGTTGACGAACTTCTCGTTCATCACCGCCGCGACCCCTTCGATCTCGAAGCATTGCCGCTCCATCACGTGGCACCAGTAGCAGGTGCTGTAGCCGACCGACAAAAAAATCGCCTTATCCTCCCGGCGGGCGCGCTCGAAGGCTTCAGGCCCCCACGGGTACCAATCAACCGGATTGTGCTGATGTTGAAGAAGATACGGAGACGTCTCGCCCGACAGGCGATTCAGACGGCGGTGCCCGTCAACCGAGCTGGCGGAGAGATCAGACATTGGACGGCTCCTGTAAATTGCCGCACGCGATGCTATCTCAACACGCCGCCCAGGTGTACGGCCAACCCCATCAACCCTCCTCCTCTAACTGAAAAGCGGCGGCCCTTGTGAGGCCGCCGCTTCGTAGGTTTTCGAACGCACCGTCGCCCGTCGGGTTACGCTTGGCGCCGGCGCCGCGCCAGCATTCCCATGGCCCCGACGGCCAACAGCCCCAGGCTCGTCGGCTCCGGGACGGCGGCCAGCAGGTTGGCCACGTACGCCTCGCCGAACTGGGCCTCACGCATCGCCAGGAACTCCGCCGTCAGCAGTTGGCCGTTCTGGTTGCCGAACGCGCCGTCGATCAGCGAGTAGTCCGTGTCGTCGATCGTCCCGTCGTAGTTGAAGTCGCCGTTCACCCAGCCGGTCAGGCTGTTGCCGAAGCCGTTGTCGATCAGCGAGTAGTCCGTGTCGTCCACCACCCCGTCGAGGTTGGCGTCGCCGAACCACGTGTACTTCACCAGCACCGCGTTCTCGTCCACCGGCCGGCCCGCGAAGCTGGTCACGAACGCGCCCGTGCCGCCCAGGCCGTTGATCGCCAGGTCGTTGCTGATTACGCCCAACGCGGTCAGGAACTGGTTGGCCGGCAGGCTCGCCTCCGTGGAGGTGATGCCCGTGCCGGTCCACGGCACCGCGGCGTTGATGTTCAAGCCGCTCTTGATCTGGTTGGTCACCTCGGCCAGCTTGGCCACGCCCTGGCCGGCCGTGTAGCGGGCGATCATGTCGTTGTCCTGCAGGTCGACCGTACCCACCCAGGCGTCGGTCGCCCCGGCGATGGTCGTCGGAATGTCGAGCACGGTGCTGGTAGCGCCACCGGTGTTGGCCAGCTCGAACGTGCCGCCGTTGACGGTGAGGCTGGGGGTCGAGGCAACGCCGGTCACATTGGCGTTGTTGGCGAACCGGAGCCGGCCGGCGTTGACGGTCGTGGCGCCGGTGTAGGTGTTGTTGCCGGTAAGGGTGAGCGTGCCGGCACCCGACACCAAAACAGCGCCCGGGGCCGATGCGACTGCGTCGGAAATGACGCCGCTCAGTTCAAGGTCGTTGGAACCGCCGAGTGTAAGGGTGTTCGCAACCGTCGGGCCGGCAAGGGTGACGTGGTTGATTTTGATGTTGTTCGCGATTGCGCTGACGCCGGTGAGAGTGGTGGAAGCCGAGAGGACCGGAAGGACGGTGGCGCTGCTCGGGGTCACGATCAGGTCTGCTAAACCAAGGGCGTTTTTGTGACCAAGCTCAAGCCCGCCCCGCTTAAGGAGCACACCACCGACTAAGGCATTGTTGTTGCCGGCAAGGGTTTGGGTTCCGCCGGTCTTGGAAATAGTGAGCTTCGAAGAACCCGAGATGGTTCCGCTAAACGTCGTGCTGAAGCCGTCGGCTAATGTGAGACCTGTTGAGCCGCTGTTGTTCGTCACGGATCCGCTGCCGGCGAGGCCGCCGAACGAATCGTTGAAACTGTTCATGTCGAGCGTGCCGGTCGCGCCAATTGTAATTGAGCTGAAGTCAGAGAAGCCGGCCGAAGCGAGGCCATACTTGATGGCGCCATTGTTAATGGTCACGCTGTCGGCGAGCCACTCGCTAGCGGGATTGATAGTAAGGATGCCGGTGCCATTCTTGATGAACAACCCCTTACCTCTGACCATTCCTGTGTAGCTGGTGCTGGAATTGTCGCTCCCGACCGTAAAGGTCTTGCTGCTTCCAATGATAAGGGCGCCGCCTGCGCCGCTGAAGTTTGTAGCGTTCAACGTTTCATTCAGCGTCAGAAAACCCGTGTCGAGTTGAACCGCTCCGGTGAAACTGGTCGCGCTTCCGACGTTGGATAAGGTAAAATTTCCGTTCGTTCCGGTGCCGCCGACGGTAAGCTTTCCCGATCCGCTGAGCCGCCCAGGAATGACGACAGACACGCTATTGCTGCCGAACAACGTGCCGCCGCCCGCGCCGATGGTGATGCCGCGGTTGGCGTGCAGGGTTACGGTGAAATTCGATCCGATCGCCCCGCCGTCCAGTGTGATGGCGTCGGACAGAGGCAAGAGCGGCGCCGCACCAAACCCGAGCTCGGTCGTTTGCTGACTGCCGACGACGACGCTGCCAAGGCGGTACAAACCCTGATTGACCTGGAGTTTCGCGAACGTCGAATTCGCGGTGTTCGTCCCGCCAGCGGCTGGGGCTTGGTAGCGGAATTCGTTCGCGCCCGTTTTGATCAGCGTCCCCGCGCCGCCGCTTGTCGTCGTGCCGCCGGTGCCAAGGATGGTTCCGGTATAGATGCTGAACGTGCCGATGCCACTGCTGGTGTAATTGACCGTTCCTGATCCGTGGATCTCCAAGCCCTTTGCGGCATTGATGAACGCGGCACCGCCGGTCGGATTCGTCTGGATACGAGTGCCGCCGGCCAACACCACCTTGCCGTCGGCATTCAACATGGACGAGGAAGGGATGCTGACGCTCGCGCCGGTGTTGATTTGAAAGGCGTTTGTTCCGGTATTAATGGCGCCAGACGGAATTGTAATGCTGCCTTCTTCAACCAAGACACTATTCGCCGTCTGTGTGCCGTCGACTGTCAGGGTAAAGCTGCCCGTTGCGTCGCCGCCGGCAGAGAATACGGCGTCGTTCCCAGGCGCCCACACGCCGGTCGTCGATGACCCGGTTGAATCTAGGGACCAAAAGGCGTGTACGCCCCAAGTGCCGGTGGGTGCGGGACCGGCCCCAAGTGAGATGTCGTTGCCGTCCCAATAGGCCGTCGTCGCTTGAGCCCAATTCCCGCCTGCAGTCATTGCCACCATCACGGCGGCAAATGTTTTTTTCCTGAACATTCTCCTCACCGCGCTCCCTTTCGTTCAGAAGGCATTCACCTTGATGGATGTGCGGGCGATAATATAACTCGGACGTCGCATGTCCGGTAGAAAATTACTCCTCAATGCACGCTCTTCCTGGGGCATCGGCGTTCTACCCTGATAGGTTAGATTCATGGCTTTTATGTCGGCGGAACTCCAATCGGTCGCGGCGGTGAAAGCCAACGTGGAATGTCTCCCAAACCGACCGGCAGCACTTTCTATCCAGCCCAGCGGGCATCGACGCCGCCCACATGGCTGGATCATCCGCGGCTAGCTTCTGGGATCAGACATTGGAAATTTGAGATTTGAAATGGCACGTTGAGATTTGAAATTTCAACGTGGAATTACCGCATCACCCAAGTCTTGGCGTTTCGGCTGATGCGGCCTTCGCCTTCGTGGACGGGGTCTTCGCCGGGGAACACTTCGTCGCCGTTCGTGCTGTACGTCAGCTGCAAAGTCTTGCGGACAATAATCGGCTCGCCCTTGGCGTCCTTCAGCAGCGCGCCTTTGTCGTCCTTCAACTCGACGAATTCCCCGCTCAAACCGCCGACGAAAATTTTGAACGTGCCCATGTCCTTCGACGGCTCTTCCCAGGCGGCGACGCTGTCGCGGGCCTGGTCGACGCCGGGGCGGAGCTCGCCACCTGCCTGGGTCGGCGGGAGCATCAGGTTGCTTCGCTCGCGGCCGCGAATGGCGTCAAAAACGAGGCGCGGGACGTTGTTGCCGGCGCGGTGCAGCTTGCCGTCCTCAGTCAGCAGGTCGAACTGCGGCAGGAACGTCTGTGTTTCCTCGCCCTCGTTGGTAATGGAGTACGGCATGTACCAATACGCCTTGGGCGTCGCCGTGCCGGGAATGTTGACGACGATCCGTCGGGGCGTCTTGTAGTCTAAAGTGATTTCCCAGGTGGTGGGGTAGGGGCTCGGCTCGGGGTAATCGGCCGCGGGGGCGGAAACCGTCAAACCGAGCAGGAGAGACAGAATGGTCAGCGTGAGGGTGCGTTGCATGGTGTGAACCTCTGGCTGTGGGCAGGCGGTCAATCGCGGGCGACACGGAACGAAGCCGGTTGCTCAAATCATCAGACACGTTAATCTTAGATTCAGTGGGGACACTGTCAAATTTCCTCCGCCGGGCAGACGGCGCGGGCGCCGCCCCGCTGTCGTGCCGCCCCGCCAGCCGGGAAGAGATTCATCCCGCCCTGCGCCTGCTCCTCGGATCGGGCGGCCGGCTCGCCGACGAAGAGGCGGTCGTCGATTTCCTCCAGGTTTCGCTGCACCGCGGCATCAACCTTAATGACCTCTGGATCGCCGAGCGTGGCGGGCGGGTCATCTGGGCAACACTGCCGATCGTCAGCCCGGGCCGCACAATGCTCCTGCTCGTGCCCGACAGCGGCAAGCCGAGGCGCGAAACCGGCGAGGACGTCGCCGGGAGGTTGGTGGACGCGGCGTGCGAGCACTTTGCCGCACGGGGATTGCAACTCGCCCAGGTCTTGCTCGATCCCGCGGACGCGAAAACGCACGAGGTCTACGCCGCCCATTCGTTCCGGCCGATGGCGGAACTGCTTTACCTGCACATCGCCGCACGGCGCACCGCCCCCGCCGCCACGCTGCCGCCCGGGTTTGATTGGCTCACCTACTCGCCCGCGGCCCACGCGGTGTTCGCGGCGACCATCGCGCAAAGCTACCAGGGCAGTCTCGACTGCCCTGCCCTTAACGGCGTACGCGACATCGAAGACGTGATCGCCGGTCATCAATCCAGCGGCGGCGGCGAGTTCGACCCCTCGTTGTGGTTTATTCTGCGCGAGCACGGTAAGCCGGTCGCCGT
>JBKJRK010000557.1:0-2570 GCA_046593135.1 Tepidisphaeraceae bacterium
GTGCCGACGCCGACGATGGCGATGTGCTCGACGTCGACCGTCGGCCGCTGGCGAAGCTGGGCCAGAGCGGCTCGCACGTCGGCGGCCTCGTTCAGCCCAAACGTCTGCGCCGCCGCCGGGCCGCGCCCCGCGCCCCGCAATCCGACGGCCAACACGACGAAGCCTTGCCCGTGGAGCGGGCCTACCAGCGGGACCATCTGCGACGCCGACGCGTTGTAATCGTGAACCAGCACCACCGCCGGCTGCTTGCCCTTGAACACCTTGTTCTTCATTTCGATGACGCGCTTGGCGTCAACCACCGGCACGAACCAAGCCATAAGGCGTTGCCCGTCAGTTGGGGCGGAAAACTCCAACGTCTCATAGAAAGAGCCTGGTACTTCCGGCAGTTTGTCGCTGGCCAGGCGTAGCGGATGCGTGCCCCGGTAAACCAGGGCCGCCGCAGTAAGGGCCAAGAAAATCGGGACGAACAGAAGCCGGTAGCCTACGCCCCGCAGGAGCCGCGTTGTAAAAGGCAATTCGTCGTCGGGCTCTCGCCGCCGGATGTGGATGGTGTTGGCGAAAAGCACCCTGCCGAGCATTTTGCCCACCCGGATGGCTCGCGCAAGCAGCTCGCGCAGCGGACGTTTTTCGCCGCGCCGGCGGGGCGCCTCGTCTTCCATCAACAACATCGGATCCATCATCGGCCGTTGCATGCGCGTCCTCCCGGCTCTCGCCTCACAACCCTGCCAGTGACTTACGATACAAATTGCCCAGGCGTGTCCAGTTTCGCCGAAATACGCACATCAACTTGACCGCGACGGGTTTGAAACTTAGGTTAGTGGCCGTGCCGTAGGGCAATTTTGCGGTGGCCGCAAGGTTATCGGCACTTGTCGCGTAACGGGGTTTGGCGGCGCCGACGGGCCGCCCGGCGATCAGGGAAGATTGCCGACCGCGAACCGCACCGGGCGGTCATGTCGTACAAAGGACTTGTACGGCGGGGATTTCGCTGCCGCGTTAACACGTCTAATCGAGGTCAAGGATGGCCAAGCGCAAAAATTCGGTCGCACTGTTTGAGGTCATTACCGCTACGAAGCGAAAGGAAGCTGCCGCTTCGGCCGCACCGTTGTCGCTGGGCACGCCGAAGTGGTGGTTCAAGAGCAAAACCAAGCCCGCCGTACAGCACGCTTCCGACGCCGGCTACAACGCCTCCGTCCTGTCGCCGGCTTATGCTCCCGCACAACTCACCGCCCCCCCCGAAACGTCGGCGGGGCCGACCTCCGCGTCGGCGGTGGTTCAGCGCGTCGTGCCGGACCCTTCAGGCTCGCCGCCGCCTGAGCGTGTGACGATCCCCGAACGTGCGCACGAAGCCGGCACGTTCGGGCTTGCTTTCCCCGCCAACACCGGCTTGGGCCGCCGCGCCATGAATTGGATGGGATTCGGCGCCAAGAAGCTGGGCTTTGGTTCCGAGCGGCGCGAGATGACGCTTCGTTTGCGATACACCACGGCGGTCATCGTCGGCTTCGCGCTGTGCGTCGCGGTGGGTTTGGCATACGTCAGCGGCCGGCAGGCCAACCGCGCGAGTGCGGGGCCGAGCGCGATGAGTTCCGAGCAGGTCCGCCGCGGGCCGATCCTCCCTGGCGTGCTGGAGGTGAAGCCGGACCGTGTCGTGACGTCGGCGGACACCGGGACGACGGACGAATCAGATGACGCCATCGCCCCTGTTGAGCCCAAGCGGGCGAGTCCAATTGCCCCCGCGCCCATTTCAACTGCCGGTGGCCCGAAACCGCTCCCGCGCCAGGGTATCGGGGACGTCGAGATCGGCCTGCCGCGCACAACCGGTCTCAACTACGTGATCGTTCAGAGCTACCCGGAGCAAAAGGACGCCGACGAAGCACAGAAAGCCCTCCAAGCGGCCGGCATCCAATGCACCGTCGAACCGGCACCGAAAGGGTGGGCAATCGACTCCGACCTGAAGTGCGTAATCGGCGTACACGGCTTCCCGCGATTGAGTACGCCTGAGTATCGTCAATACGTCGAATCAATCGACGCCGCCAGTAGAGCATTCGCCGGCAAGGCAAAATTGAAGCGGTTCGAACCCTCGGCTTACAAATGGAAGTAACCGCCGCGGTGGCTGAGGGCGAAAGATCAAATACAGCCGGTGATCAGTAAGGTTTGGGCGGGCGGTTGCCCTTCTTTTTTTTCGGGGCAAATTGGGGTCGCTGCGCCGTCACCCCTGCGCGGCGCGGCGCAGCCGGGCCAGTCTTGCGGGCGTCCTGGTTGCCATCGTCGTCTGATTCGACGGGCTGCCGGTTTGCAAGGTCCCGCAGCGCTTTCACTTCCCGGCCCGTCAGCGGTCGGCAATGGCCGAGCGGCAGGCGGTCGAGCGAGAGCGGGCCCATGCGAACTCGGGTCAGGTCGCGCACCTTGTGACCCAGGCTCGCCAGCATCCGCCGGACTTGGCGGTTGCGGCCTTCGCGGATCGTTATCTCCAAGACACTTCGCTCCCGCGAACGCTTCGCCACCTTGATGAAGCTTCGCGCCGTCTTAAAACCCTTCCCCGAATTTCGGTCGGCCAGCCAGATGCCTTGTTC
>JBKJRK010000632.1:0-7042 GCA_046593135.1 Tepidisphaeraceae bacterium
CGCGAACGAGCCGGCCGGCAGCGTAAACGCCACGGTGATGTGCGGGCCGTTCTCGTCAGCACCTGCAACAAACTCCACGTTTTCCGGCCGTACGCGCATAGGCCGGCGGGCGCCGCGAACTTTGCCGAGGTGGGCACTGCGGAAGTCGCCGGGGGACAATCCCACCGAGCCAAAGATCTCTTGCTCGATACGGAGCGGCTCGCCGCCCGGAAGGCTCATTCGGCAGCCGAGCAGGGGTCCGGTCGGGCTGATCTCGACCGCGTCGCAGCGCGCTTGTTCGATTGTGGCATTCTCGACCAAAAAGCATGCGCCGTTTTCGTGCTTGTAGGCGAAGTCGCCGTCCATCAGATGATCGATCGAATCGATCCGCCGGGCGACGACGTCGTTGAACAGGCGAGATTGGAGTGCCGACACCCACAGCCGGCGGACCTTCTCGTCAATCGACCGGACCGCGGCCGCGGCTTGCCCGGTTTTGATGAGGCGAGACAGCGCCGCGCGTTCCAGGCCGCCGGACATGAGTTCCAGGGCGCGGGCGAGGTCGCCGGCGTCGTATGCCGTGCGCGCATCGACGGCGCGGGCGTCGTCGGTCGCCGGGTCGGGGTTGCCGAGCAGTTGCTTCAGGACCCCGTCGTCGTCGCCGCGGACGAGGGCGGCGCCGAGCCGGTCGTTGTCGCCGCGCCGGCCGAAGCGCTGCTCGCCGAAGTAGTTGGGCATCCCGCGACGCGACAGCTCGTCGATCGGCGCTCGGAGCTTCAGGACGTCGGTCGGCTCGACGTCCCGAATCTTGATCGCGAAGCGGTTTTCCTTCAGGTGCCCGAGCCGCAGCTTGTTCCCGTGCCGGGCGGCCCAGAGAACGGTGAGGTCCGGGATGCGCAGGGACATGATCGCCTGCTCGGTCGTGCCGGCGACGGAGAAGACCTGTTGCGTAACAGCCCGTGCGTCTTTCATCCCGGCGTAGCCGATCGACCTGTTCGGCACGCCCAGCGCGCGTGCCAGCCGTGAAATGGCATCGAACGTAGTGAGGTTGACCTTTCGCACCTCGAAGTAAACGTGTTCCCCGTCGCCGCTCGGTTCGTAGAGGGGGATTTCCTGGACGAAAAAGTCTTCGGCGCGCTGCTTGAGCGATCCGCCGATGCCGGAAAAGTTGCGGGTGAGGAAGGGAAGGGTCATCCGCACAGCCCGTATCGCACGAGGGCGGCGTGGACGCCGTGGTCGTTATTGGAAGGGGCGACCCAGTCTGCGACGGCTTTGACGAGCAGGTGGGCGTTGTCCATCGCCACCCCGACGCCGGCGGCTTGGAGCATGGACACGTCGTTGGCGGCGTCTCCGATAGCCAGGACTTGCTCCATCGGCACCTGGTAGTGATTCGCGACGAGCTTGAGCGCGTTGGCTTTGCTCGCCCGGCGGTCCATGACTTGAATCAATTCTGGATCAGCTCGAACGGCAATTACCTGCGGGTGGCCGTAGAAGATCGGCTCGAGCTGCCTGAGGCGGACGGGCTCGCCCAGCAGCAGAAGCTTGGTGATCGGCTGATTGCAGAAGTCGTCCAGCGGCATCACGCCGTCGGGGCGAAACAGTCGGCCGGTCTCGGTGGTGTAGGCCTGTTCGATCCGGTCGGTGAACCAGCGGTCGAGCACTTCGCACCCGACCAACACTTCGGGGAACATCTCGCGGGCGCGGTCGATGATCTCGCGCACCGGGATAAAATCCATCGGCTGGTGAAAGACGACGCGGCGGGCGCACTCGTCCCAGATCAGCGCGCCGTTGTAATTAATCGTCCAGGTGTCGAGCCCGAGCTTCGTATAGATGTGCCGCACGCTCCGGGGCGGCCGCGCCGATGCGATCACGATGCGGACCCCTTGCGCCGGCAGGCAGCGCAGCCCTTCGGCCGTCTGGTCGCTGACTTGCTTGGAATCGTTCAGCAGCGTGCCGTCGAGATCGATTGCCACGAGCTTGATGACAGGCTGGCCGCTGCCTATTCGGGCACTCAGCAGGCCGCAGGCGTGCGGGGTTTCGGGTTCTTCGGGGACAAACGTCATACTGGATGCCGTGCCGGACGTCGATGTGCGACCGGCTGATCTTATCCTGCGAAGTGGCGCGGGCCAAATTTATCTAAATAGGAGCGCGGGATTGTGAAACGATCATGGAGCCGCGACCGTAAAGGGAGCGGTCGTGTTTCCCTGAGGAAACCGCTCCCTTACTTTTCAGTCTTTTCCGAATCACGGTCATCTATTTTGGTTTGGCAACGATCCGGAAACAACCATTCCAGATTACCGTTCGATGGCGTGAACCACCCGCGCCGCGAGGAAGACCAGCAGGACCTGCCGCACGGGCTCGCCGGTGATCGCTTCAACGGCACGGCGGTAGCCCGCGACCTGGGCACGGTACGTTTCCGCGTGGGCCGCGATATGTTCGGGGCGGATGCGGTCGGTCTTGTAGTCGATCAATACATTACCTTCCGGCATCGGGACCAAAGCGTCGATCCGCCCGCGAAGCATGACGTGGTCGAGCGGATCGGGCGACTCGAGTCGTTGGTCGGCCAGGTAAACCGGCAGCTCACGCAGCACGCGTTTCGGATTGTCCCGCAACAGTTGCCCCGCCTCGCTTGTGAACAGCCAGGCCAAGCCGTCAAGGTCGACCGACTTTGCCTGGGCCGCCGCGATCAACCGTCGCTCGACAAGCTTCGCAATCTGCTCGGTCAGGTTTGCGCGGTCGCAGAGTTGCCGAAAATCCAGGTGCTCGAGAACGAGATGCGTCGCTTCGCCGATGTCGGCGGCCGAGAGGACGCCGGCTTCGAGTATGAAACGGGGCTGTTCCAGCGAGACCGTCCGCGTTGCGGAAGCGCGGCCTTCAAAGTTGTCATTCGTCCGGTCCGACACCGCCTCGGTCGCTTTCAAACGCGTGAATGGCTCGTACGGGTAGGTTGCCGTGAGGCGAGCGATAAGGTTGCTGGCGTCGGCGTTCGGCGGCGGGGCAGGGTCGAGCGGCTCGAGCCGGGCGAGTTTCTCCTGCTCGGCGGTAAGCGACGGGCGACGTTTGGTTTCGGTGTTCCACGTCGCAACCTCGTCGGAGGAGTGGGCGTGAATTCGGATGATTTCCCCACTCTGCCCCGACGCCGCCGCGACGGGGCCGAGCCAACCGAGCATGGTGGTGGCGCCGAGGACAAGGTCGTTCGGCAGCGGCCCGACGTGACCCGCCCACGCCGCCCGCCATTTTTCATCGGCATCGGCCGGTGCGGTGCCGATGAGCACCAGGTGCTCTTTCGCCCGCGTCATCGCCACGTACAACACACGCATTTCCTCGGCCAGCGTCTGCTGTCGCAGTCGGGCGCGGACGAGCGCCAGTGCGAGCGACGGATAGCGCACCTTTTTAGTTTCATCCACCACCGACATTCCCAATCCCGTTTGTCGGTCGAGCAGGATTGGGCCGCCGCAATCGTCGAGGTTAATGGCTTTGCCCAGGTCCGGGAGGAATACGACGGGAAATTCCAGCCCCTTCGACCGGTGCACGCTCATGATCCGCACGACGTCTTCGGCCTCGGATGCGATCGACGGCTGGCCGAGGTCGGATTCGTTGCGGAGGTTGTCGATGAAATGCATAAACCGCGCCAAGCCCTGCCGGTGGAACGTGCCGAACTGGCGGGCGCGGTCGAGGAGATATTCCAGATTTGCGACCCGCTGCTCGCCGCTTGGCAGGCCGGCGACGTAGGCGAGGTAGCCGGTCTGTTCGTAGATGTGCTGGATGACGTCGGCGAGCGGTCGGCGTTGGGCGAGTTCGCGCCAGTCCGACAGCTTGTGCAGCACTTTGCGCACAGCGCCGGCTAGTTCATCATCGTGTTCATCGGGGTATTTCGACACCGCCTCGTGAAACGCGATTCCGCTGTCGACGCTACTTGCGAGTCGGATACGGACGAGACTGTTTTCGGGATCGGGAAAGGCTGTCAGAGGGCTGCGGAGCGTCGCGGCGAGGGGCACGTCTTGCCGGCTGTTATTCAGTAAAGAAAGCAGCGAGAGGACGTCGCTCACTTCGGTCGATTCGAAGTAACCCACGCCGCTTTCGCTATGAACCGGGATGCCGTTCTGGCGAAGCACTTCCGCGTATTGGTCGGCTTTGAACTTCATCGACCGCAGCAGGATCACCACGTCGCGGAACTGCATCGGCCGGCTTTGGTAGGCGCCGGCCGTGCCTTTCTCCGTAACCGACATCGGCGGCTTGCCGTTGAGGCCCGTCATCTCGCGGATTCGCCGGGCGATCAGCACCGCCTCGCGCTCGGCGCGGTCGAGGCCAGCTTCATCTACGTCGTCGCAGTCGTCCTTCTCATCCGGGTCGGACGCCGCGGCGCGTTCCAGCACGGCGGGGAGCACGTGCATCTCGATCGGCGTGCCCGTGAACGTGCCGGTGCCGTCGGCGGCGGGGTATTGGGCGCCGGCGTGGAGAAGGTGGGAGACGTCGTAAGTAATGTCCACCGCGTCGCCGGTCATCAGCCGGGTAAATACGCCGTTGATCGCGTCGAGGAGCGGCGCCCGGCTTCGGAAATTTTTCTGAAGGTCGATGACGCTGCCCATCCGCTTGCCGCCGTCGGCGCGGAACTGCTCCTGACGCTGCAAAAACCGCCCGGCCTCGGCAAGGCGGAAGCGGTAGATGCTTTGCTTGACGTCGCCGACGCAGAATAGGTTGGGACGAAAGTCTGAAGTCTGAAGTCTGAAGGCTGAAGGCGTATGGTGCCTGCCTTCAGCCTTCATCCTTCCGCCTTCCGCCTTGCCCACAAGGCATTCCCGGCTGACGAGCGTGAGGATTGCGTCCTGAACTTCATTGATGTCCTGGTATTCGTCCACCAGCACGTGCTTAAACCGGCGGTGAAACGACCGTGCCGCCGGCGAGGGTGTGAGGCCCGGCGACGTCGGGTCGCGGAGGACGTTGAGCGTGAACCGTTCGAGGTCCGCGAAGTCCAGCGCACGGGCCTTGTTCTTCTCTTCCCGATACGCCTTCTCGAACCGTTCAACAAGGCGTAGGAAGACACCCGCGTGCGGAAGGATCGCCCGCAGGCCCTGCGTCCACTCATCGGGCGAGAACCGCAGCAATTCCCGCCACAGCCCCTTCGTCATCGCATCCCGCACCGAATCCACGGCGGCCTTCGCAAGCGTCTTGTTCGGCACGCTGTTGGGAACAGCCGGCAAACGGTCAAACGTAATCTCACTTTCCTCTTTCAACGCTGACAGGCCGGAGTCGCGGAAGACTTTGCCCCAGTGAAGAATGATCTGCCTGGCGTCCTGGAGGACGGCAAGATACTTGTCAAAACCATCGAGCCGACGCATCTGATCGACGGCGCGGTCGCATCTTTGCGCGAGGACGTCGAGTTCGCAAGCGATCAGCTTCCGAAGCGCCTGACCCATCTCCGACTCGTCGAGCGGCATGCGTGCGGCTTGTTCGAGCCGGGCGCGGGCGCCGGCGATCCAGCCTTCGGGATCGACAAGGCTGGTGAGCATGTCGTGGGCGCGGATGACGAGGCGGATCAGGCGCTCGTCGTCGCCGTCGCCGTAGGCGTCGACGAATTGTTGGAACGAGCCGTCGTCGTCCATCTCGTACTCGTCGGCGAAAACGGTCCGGGCGACTTCGCCGCGCAGGAGCTTGGCCTCTTCCCCGTCGAGCACGGCAAATGCGGGGTCAAGGCCGATGAGGTGGAAGTGTTGACGCAGAACACGCGAGCAGAAGCTGTGGAGCGTACTGACGTGGGCGCCGTCGACGAGCTTCAATTGCTGAGGCGCCCGCCCAGCCGACTGCCGCTCGGCGCGGCTTCGCAGCGCCTGGGTGACGCGCGACTTCATCTCCCCCGCGGCGGCATCGGTGAACGTGACGACGAGCAACTCGTCGACGTCGCACGGCTCGGGCGCGTCGCACACGAGGTACGCGCACCGCTCCGACAACATCGCCGTCTTCCCCGACCCCGCCGCCGCCGAAACCAGCAGGCTGTGGCCGACCGTCGTAATGCCGAGCCACTGCTCGGGAGTCCACTGCCGTGCAAAGGGGGGCAGGAGTGGGGGATCAGTCTTCTCCTCCTCCCTCTCCCGGTAGACCGGGAAAGGGTTGGGGTGAGGGTCTTTCGCGCGGCCCGCGAAAAGACCCTTACCTCTGCCCGCTCGCGGGCAGTCGCCAATTCCGCTCGCTTCTCCCGGCGTACCGCGCGAGGGAGGAAGGTTGTTCGGGGCGATCGGCTTCTTCTTACTCGCCACGTTCGCCTCCTTCGGCCATCTTCGCCAAGGCGCGCTCGCGGTTCATCGGCTCGAGGTTGACGTGCCGATTGACCGCCGGCTCGAACCGGCACACGCTGCGGTATTCGCACCGCGGGCAGGGCGTCGTTCGGTTGAGGCGGTAGGGCGTGACGTCGATTTTTCCGCCGACGATCTCGTCCGCGAGCTCGCCGATCCGGCGGTAAACGAACGTTAGAAGGGCGGCGAACTCTCCGGGGTCGGCAACGTCGGAGCTGTTGCGGTGACCGAGCCCGCCGTCCTTGTTGCGAAAAGCGGCGACGACCTCAGACCGGCCACGGTCGAGGGAGGCGTCGAGTGCAGGGAGGTATTCGGCGTCGAACACGCCGCGGGGTTTAATGCGCAAGTGAAATCGCGGGTCGTCGGGGCCGAGGGCGTCGGCGGGATGATCGACGTCGCCCAGCCGCCGGACGAGCGGCAGGTAAAACGCGGCCGCCGGCGTCAGCGCGCGCCCCGTGAGTTCCTCGCCGTTGGCTTGAAGCACGAGCAGGCCGGTCAGCAGTTGCAGCGACAGCCCGTGGTAAACATCCTGCATCGCCAGCGGGCCGACGGAGAGCTTGTAGTCGATCGCGGCGACGTGGTTCGAGTCCGGGAGCCGGTCGATCCGGTCGATTGAGCCGCTTACGACGGCGTGTTGCCCGTCCGGCGTCGTCACACGCAACGCCGGCAGCCGGCCGGTTTCGCCGAACGCGACGCCGGTAAAGCTCGGGCGGAACTGGCGATGCAGGATGTTTACCACGGGCTGTCGCTGCAACTGCTGACCGGCCTGCTCGTGC
>JBKJRK010000639.1:0-2610 GCA_046593135.1 Tepidisphaeraceae bacterium
ATTTTGTCACCGTGCCGCTGCCGCGAACCAGTTCGTCAAAGAACGTCTGGCCGTCCACCCGATGCGCCGCGTCGTGGGGGCAGGCGTAGACGCAGCTCGGCTCGTCGTTTTCGCCGAGGCACTGGTCGTCGCACAGGTCGCAGACCGCCGCCTTGCGGCCTTCGCGGGTTTTCTTTTCGCCGGTGAGCGGGTCGGTGAACTCCGCCGTGAACGGGTGCATGTTGATGTTGCCGTACGGGCACTGCTCGGCACACCGGCCGCAGCCGATGCAATGGTCCTCGATGAGGATCTGCATGTCGCCTTTGCGGCGGATACTTCCGACGGGGCAGCCGACCATGCAGTACGGGTCGCGGCAGCTTCGGCAGCTTGTCGTAACAAGGTACTTGTCAAAGCGAAGGCCTTCGCGGACGAGGCGGGTGACGTTGTCGTGCGCCTGGGCACACGCCCGCACGCATTCGTCGCAGCGTGTGCATTTCTCCAGGTCGAGGATGAGCAGGCTCTGCGCCTGGTAGAGGCCTTGGTTGATGTACTGCGGCAGCGAAACGCGAGAGAGCTGCGTGATCCGCTGGCGGTTTTGGTCAATGCGGGTGTCGGCTTCGGCTTGCAGCCGCTCGCGGATCTGGGGGAATTTGGCGAGCATCTCGTCGAACTCGGCCTTGCCGATCTTGACGCACTCGACGTGGTCCAGCGCCGAGCAGTTCGCCGTCCGTGCGCCGCCGCCGAGCAGGCCGATCTCGCCGAAATACTGGCTGCGCGACAGGTAGGTAAGCACGAGACCCTGGCCGTCGGAGAAGCTTTCGTACACCTTCACGTGGCCCATGCGGACAAGGTAAAACGCGTCGGCGGCCTCGCCTTGCCGGCAGATCATTTCGCCGGGGTTGAAGCCGACCAGCTCCACGCGGTCGCGCAGGGTGTCGATGAACTCCTTCGGCAAATCGCGGAAGACGGCCACGCTGCGGAGGTGGTTGTCGAGCGCGCGACGCCGGTACTTGTCCTCCATCTGCTTCTTGAACTCGCGGTTGCGGCGGAGGATGTCGAGCACGTTGCGGAGCATCTCGAAGACGATCGTCCCGTCCTGCGCCGCCACCACCGTCGCCGGCCGCGGCTGGTAGTTCAGGCACGCCGCCTCGCCGATCAGCTCGCCTTCGCCCACCGTCGCGATCGGCTTGTCGTAACTCAGGTCGACGCTGCTCGAGTCGATGGGGATGAACCGCTTTTCGCCTTCTTCCTTCCGCGTGTCCTGCTCGCGCGGCATGAGCAGGCTGACCATTCGGTTGAAGATCCCGCCTTCTTTTTTCGTGCGGACGTGGCCGAAGCTTTCGCTGCCCTCAATGTAGATGGCGACCGACCCGGAATCGACGTAGAACGCGCTGGAGCCGAACTCGCCTTGCCGGCAGATGACGTCGCCCTTGTTGAAGCTGCGAACGGCGACCGCGCCTTCGCTGCGGCGGAGGAACTCGCGGTTGATCCCCTTGAACAGCGGGATGTCCTGGATGTCCTTCGCGTCGAGCTTCGCGCCTTCCATCTGCGGCGGGGTGCCGCCGGAGTAGGTGATCGCGCCGGTCGGACAGTGGATCATGCACTCACCGCAGTTCACGCAACTGCTCGTGCCCATCGGCTTGTTGTCGTCGAAGCTGATGCTCGTCGAGTAGCCCCGGCCCATGCGCCCGATGACGTCGTTGTGGGCGATGTCGCTACAGGCCCGCACGCAACGGTCGCACACGATGCACGCGCTGTGATCAATCGCGATGCTCGGGTTGGAAAAATCCGTGCCCTTCGTCGACGCCCGCGGCGTATAGATCGGCTCGCGCAGGCCAAGCTTTTCAGCGATGATCTCCAGCTCGCAACTGCGGTCTTCCTTGTGCTTCGCGCACGGAGCCGGGTGGTCGGACAACATCAATTCGATGATCGTCGAGCGGGTCTGGTCGAGTTTGGGGTTGGTGGTCGAGACCTCCATGTTGTCTTCGACCGCCCGCATGCACGCCGCCGCGTAGACGCGCCCGCCCTTCACGTCGCACACGCATGCTCGGCACACGCCGACCGGAGTCAGGTTTTCCTTGTGGCACAAGACCGGGATGTAGATGCCGACGCTCTTGGCCGCGTCGTACACGCTCGTGCCCTCGGCCACGGTGACCGTCTGTCCGTCGATCTGTAGCGTGACCCTCTTCGCGGGCGTCCCGCCGAACGGACCGGCGGCGGTTGTAGCGGTGGCTGTGGTCATTTCATCAACCTGCGTGGACTCACTCAAGACGCTCAAGGAGCCGCGACCGTCAGGGAGCGGTTCATCTCTGACACATCCGCTCCCTCACGGGTCGCGGCTCTTCGATTACGTTCGAACGCTTTCGCTAGCCTGGCGTTCGTTGAAGCACACGCCCGACGGGCACCGGCGGTGCTTCAGGTGCGCTTCGACTTCGGCTCGGAAATGCCGTAGCACCGATTCGATCGGGCGGTGCACCACCTGCCCGAGGCCGCAGATCGAGGCCATCATCATCGCTTCGGACAAACGTTCGATCTCGTTGAGGTCGCTCGCCCCGCCGCTTCCCTGGGTGACGCCGTAGATGATGTCGACGATCTTCTGACTTCCCGTGCGGCAGGGCACGCACTTGCCGC
>JBKJRK010000101.1:0-11123 GCA_046593135.1 Tepidisphaeraceae bacterium
GTTTCGCGAGATCGAGCAGACGTATGACGTGAACATCATTTACGGCCGCCGCCGATTCGTGGACAAGGAAAACGGCACGGTCAGCACGCCCGAAATCCTCCTGATCGACGTCAGCCGGTACGACGCGAAGAAGATCGGCGAATTCAAGTTCCAGTTGTGGGAGAAGTTCGGGATCGACAGCAGCAAGCACGAGCACATCTGGGATTTCGAGCAGTACATGCGGCTCGCCCAGCCCGCGATCGCGGCACTCCACGCCCTCGGCGCCGCCAGCAGCGTCGAGCCGTGCGTGATCCTCTCGCACGAGTACATGGGCATGCCCACCGCGCTGGCCGCCATCCTTGAAAACGGCCGGGGCAATTTCCGCACGATCTTTTACGCCCACGAAGTGGCGCCGATGCGCCGCATCGTCGAAGGCCACCCCGGCCACGATACGATGTTCTACAACGTCATGCGCAGCGCCCTGGCCGCCGGGCATTTCGTGGAAGACGTGTTCGGCGACCAGAGCGGCTTCTACAAGCACTCACTCGTCAAGGCCGCCAAGTATTGCGACGGGATTTTCGCCGTCGGCGACTACACCTTGAAGGAAATCCGTTTCCTCGGCCCCGAATTCCTCCACGTCGACGCGCAGGTCGCCTACAACGGCGTACCGTGCTGGAAGATCAGCGTCGAGGAGAAGATGAACAGCCGGCGGAAGCTCCGCCAGTACTGCAAGACGCTGCTGAAATTCGAGCCGGACTACGTCTTCTCCCACGTCACCCGGCTCGTGCCGAGCAAGGGGCTGTGGCGCGACCTGCGCGTGCTGGAGCACATGGAGCAGCACCTCCGCGCCCGCAACGAGACCGCCGTCTTGTTCACGCTGAGCACGGAAGTGCCGTCCCGCCGCGGCGACGACATCCGCCGGATGGAGCAGGGTCATAAATGGCCCGTCGCCCACCGCGAAGGCTTGCCGGATTTGTCGACCGGCGAGGCGGTGTACTACCAGGGCGTGCAGGAATTCAACGCGCAGAGCCGGAACATCAAGGTCGTTTTCGTCAACCAATTCGGATTTGACCAAAACACCTGCGGCCTCCGCATGCCTGCCGACATGGAGTTCATGGACATCCGCAAGGGCTCTGACGTCGAGTTCGGCCAGAGCATTTACGAGCCGTTCGGCATCGCGCAGGTCGAGCCGATCAGCTTCGGCGGAATCTGCGTTTTTACGAACGTGTGCGGCTGCGCCGGCTTCGTCGCAAAAGCCGCCGGCGGCCAAACCACCTCGGGCACCGCGGCCGGCGACGTGGGCAAAACGCCGAACGTGATCGTCGCCGACTACACCGACCTGCCCGACAAGGGCATGCGGCCCGAACAACTGCTCAACATCGGCCAGCCCGAGCGCGACGCGATCGAACACACCGTTGCCGAGCAAGTCGCCCGCGACCTCATCGACCGTCTCCCGCGCACGCCGCAGGAGTTCGAAGCGTTCATCGAACGCGGCTACGCCCTGGCTCAGCAAATGAGCTGGGACGTGGTCGCGCGGGACTACGTTCTCCCCGGCATCCAACGCGCCACCCGAGCAACCCGCCTGGCGCAGATTGCCTAAAACGCGGCGGCCGCGGTAATCCCGCAGTTGTACGGATCGGGATTAATCCGCGCGCGTCACGTCTCAATTTTCCAGCCGGCAGGGCCGCTTCAGCGGCCCTGAACTCGCGCGAAAATTAATCACGATCCGTATTACGTGTGAGGGAGAGTGGCCCTTACGTTTAGAGTATTTTTCACTATGCCTTAGCGAGCTATGGTAGCTGCGACGCCCTGCGTCCTCGTGCAGTCAACACGATCCGCAAGAGGCGACGCAGGCGTCGCCGCGACAAAGTGGTGAAAATCGCTCTAGAACTCTGGGGGACGTGGGATATGTGACCGCGATGAACAGTCGGGTAGACTCGCCGCGATGGTTCACGTCGCTCGCTCTGCTACTGCCACGACGGGCGCCGGCGCATCGGCCGGTGGCGTCGTCGCGCCGCACCCTCCGATCCGGGGGTTCTATGACGAGCCGGGGCAGAAACGGCCGTTCGTCCAACAAATTTTTGACCAGGCTGCCGGCGATTACGACCGCGTCGAGCGGATGATGGCGCTGGGGAGCGGCCCGTGGTACCGGCGCAACGCGCTGAAACGCGCCGGCCTGCGGCGCGGCTCGCGCGTGTTGGACGTGGCGGCGGGAACCGGGCTCGTGACCCGCGAAGCCGTTAAACTCGCCGGCGACCCCGCGCTGGTGCTTGGCGTCGACCCCAGCCCCGGAATGCTCGCCGAAGCCGCTCGTACGATGCCGTCGGTCCGCCTATCCATCGGAACCGCCGAGGCGTTGCCGCTCGCCGACGAATCGGTCGATTTCGTCAGCATGGGCTACGCGCTGCGGCACGTGTCGGATCTGACGGTGACGTTCGATGAGTTTCATCGCGTGCTCAAACCCGGCGGGCGCGTCTGCGTGTTGGAGATCACCCGCCCGGCGAGCCGCGTGAAGATGGTGGTGCTGCGCGTCTACATGCGGTGGATCGTGCCCGGCCTCACGCGGCTCACGACGCGCGGGCCTGGGTCGAACCGGTTGTGGACGTACTACTGGGACACGATCGAGCGGTGTCTCCCGCCGGAACAGATTCTCGACGCGATGCGGGCCGCGGGGTTTGTCGACGTGAAGCGTTACGTCGAGATGGGCATCTTTTCCGAGTACACGGCGCGCAAGCCCGCATCTATCGATCCAGTCGTCGATATCGCCGCAACGGAAAACCGGTAAACGGCCGAAGGCTCACCTACCCCTTCCGCCGCTTACCGGTTTTCGTTGGGCGTTCGATCGACCGTGGAAATCTACGGCTTCTCCGGCTCAGCTTTTTCCGGCTTCGCTTTATCAACCGGCGGCGAAGAGCCGCCGCCAATTGCGGCGGGAAGGCTGGTCGGGAGATTATCCACAAACGTTTCCTCATACGCCTTGCGCAGATCGGCCGGGACTTTGTCGAGGTTTTCGGGCGTGTCGATGGGCCCGTCGAAGAGGACTTTGCCGGCCTTGTCTTCGACCTTCAGATGCTTGCGCCCGTTCGAGGTGGTGACGGTCATTCGGCGCTGATCGTTCTCGATCGTTATGGTGGAACCACTGGCGAACCGTTGCCCGTCGGGCGTGTTGGTCCGGACTTGTCCGCCTTGCGGTGTGACGACAAAAGTCCTTGACCGCCCTGGCGTGCCGGGCAAACCGTCAATTCTGACCTGACCTGGGGCCATTCCGCGAGGGCTGCTGAGCGAGAAGCGGGTAGGCGCTTCGTCGTGTTCCTGTAGCTTGGCCGTGAGGTCCAGTGGCTTGCCCTCGCGGATCACGGTCAGTTGGATTTCCTGACCCGGCTTGAAATTTTGCAACAGCACGCGGAGTTGCTCGGAGTTGATCAGAACCTGGTCGTCGAGCTTGTGCAGGACGTCGAATTCCTTGACGCCCGCCTGCTCGGCCGGGCCGCCCACTTCAACGCTGTCGACAACGAGCCCCACGCCGGCCTTTAGTTGCAACTGCTTTTGCAGCGACGGCTGGGCGGGAGAAGTGAAGACGCCGAGGAAAGTTTTCTTGACCGCGGGGCCGGCCGGTTTGTTGTAATCGCTGAAGTTGTCGCCGGGGGGCTGGATTGGCCCAGAACCGGAACCGAACTTAACGATGACCCGTGGCGGCGGCGGTACCGGCTGGTTGTCCGGGGCCGGTGCTTCGGCTTGGCCGCGTGCCGTTAGGGTCGCCGCTCCGATCAACACCGCCGCCGTCAATGTGTGAAACGATCGCATGAAAACTCCGTCGTAAAAATTTCGTGACATTCGTGAGAACTGTTCGAACACTGTGGGCCACGGCTGGCCTGTCCAGCCGTGTCGGGACTCACAGAGCAGCGCGGTTGGGCAAGCCGACCGTGGCACAAGGAAAGCACAGCAACAGGTGCATTTTCCGCACGTTAAACCTCTATCGTTCCGCGCCTGCTATCGACCGGGGTCCGACGGTTTTGTAGAAGGCCCGGTCGCCGAGACCGACACGCTGACCGGCCCGCCCGTCAGCCCGGCTTTGTCGTACAGCGCGCGGAGGACGTCTTCTAATTCGGCGACTTTCAGGCCGGCGGCGGGAACCGGCTCGGCAAGGCCCGGGAGGCGAATGACGCCGCTCGCGTCGAGCCGCATTTGCTTCACCGTGGCAACGCCGGGGCCTTCGACGTTGTGCAGCGTAACGGCCACCCAGTCGCGCTCGCGGATCGCCCGCTGAGGTGACGGAGGCTTGTCATCAGCGGCGTCGGGCGAAAGTTTTTTTAGTTCGACCGATACCTGCGCGTCCTCAAGTACATCCTCATCCCGATATGCTTTGATGATCGCGGATTGAAGGCCTACTTCGTCCAGGCCGGATGCCCGGATTGGTTCCTTGAGGTACGGCAATTCGATCCGGCCCATAATGTCGATCGTGACCTCTTTGACCGTCTGCAAGCCCGGCCCTTCGAGGTCGTGGATGGTGACCACGACGACGTTACCCGGCCGCAGTTTTCCTCCCACTAACGGATCGGCTGCAGACGGTGGCACAAACGGCGGCGGCATTTCGACTGCGCCCCAATCATGAATAATCTCTCCAAACCCCACCTGATCGAGTGGTTTCACCCGGTGCTCCACAAGCTTCACCGCGACCGGCGTCTCCTTCATTTCGCGGATCATGACGAGCGTGATTTCGGTCCCCGGATCAAACGTGCGCACGAGCACCGCCATCTGCTGCGGGTTCACGAGAATCTGATTGTTCAATCGCACCATGACGTCGTACGCCTCGACCCCCGCCGTGGCGGCCGGGCCGTTGGGTGCGACGTAGTCGACCACCAGTCCAACGCCGTCGGGCAGCTTCAAATGTTTCCGCAAAACCGCCGGCGCCGGCGAACTCGTGATGCCGAGATACGCGGCTTTTTCCAGCACGACGGGTTCGCCGACGGCGTCCTCGGCCTGGGCCGCGTGGGGATTCTTGCGCGTGGTATAAAACGGCTCATTCGGTTGGCCCGGCTCGCCCCGCCGGGTCGAATAATCCGGCTCGACCGGCTCGACCGGCGTCTGGGCCGACGCGACCGGCGGCAGCGCCAACGTCGCCGCCGCCACGACGACTGCTCCGAAACGCCAAAGTTTTCGCAACGCGTACAACAACATGAACGCCTCCGACGAGATTGACTCAGTACGTATCCATCGCGATCAGCGTGACCTTCTCGCGCGGCACGACCGCTTCGACGCGGATACCCCGTTTCGGGTCGACCCACTGCGTCCGCTCCATCGCGACCTGCCGGACGAAACGGGCCGGGGTCTTGTCGTCCAGCACCACGAGGCCGTCTTCGAGCGTCCGGCTACTGACGACCCGCTCGACCGGCTCCCATTCCGTCGCCGACTCGCGGACGTCGGGCGCCACCGCGGGACTGAAGACGCCGGGCTGAGTCTGCACGATTTCTGAAATCTTCGTCGCGACGAACTTCGGCACCACCCAGACTGCCGCCAGCGACGCCGCCAATGCAGCCCCTGCAAGGCCGATGACCCAAGAACGTCCGCCCCGCCGCCGTGTGTCGGACGTACTTGAAACGTGCCGCTCGAACGCCCGCCGGGCCCGGCCGAGTTGCGGATCCAACTCGCCCGCGAGGATGCCGCGCAACCTGGCGTCAAATTGTTCGTCGTCGTCCTGTATGTTCATAAGGCGCCTTCACTGCCGTCGCGCCCGCCCGCGACATTCTGCGTTGCGCGATCCAGATGCTCGCGAAGCTCGCGCCGCGCCCGCATCAGTCGCACGTCGATTGCCGCCGGCGTCAGTCCGAGCAACTCGGCAATTTTCTTGCTCGGCATGTTTTCGTAGTAGCGCATCACGACCGCCGTCCGTGAGATTTCGTCGAGACGCCCGATGGCCGCCGTCACGCGGTCCCGCTCCTCCCGGCGTCCCAGCTCGTCCAGCGGGTTGCCGCCGGGGGCGGCGACTCCGTTGGCGTCGGCATCGTTCGACAACCGGCTCGAGCGAATCGTCCGTGCACGCGAAACGTCGATCGCCAGGTTGCGCGTGATTCCGCACAGCCAGGAGGCGAATTTTTCCGGCTCCTTCAAATCCCCTAGCCGCTGCCAGGCGCGAAAGAACGTATCCTGGGCAACGTCGCCAGCCGCGCCCGCGTCGCCGGTGACGGCATACGCGACCGAGAGCACGACGCGCTCGAACAAGCCGATCAGCGCCGCGAACGCTTCCGTCTCGCCGTCCTGCGCGCGCCGCACGAGATTCGCTTGCACCGCGTCGCCCAACGGCCTCTCCCTGCACAATCCCCGCGGCGTTCCCGGACGCCATAAGACAAGACGATACCCGCCCCGCAGACCTAACAGGATTGTTAAATCGTGTGTGCGGCATGACCGTGATTCAACGCCGGTCTTTTCGTCCCGGCAGCGTGCCCCACATTAAGCGCGTTCCACATTCGGGACACCGGTGCGGCGTTCGGCGGATGTCGTAGCCGCAAAGTGGGCACGGGTAGGCCATTGTTTCCCGGCACCCGCCCCACCACCAGACGAACCAGCCGACTCCGTACCGCACGCCCCGCACGGTAAGCTTCAGCCCTATGGGAACTAAAGCGCCGACGGCAATCGCCACGATGAGTTGGGGCCAGGGGAAGTTCATTCGGTGCCGAGCGTTATGCCGACTACTTGGAATCCGAGCGTGGCCGGCGAATAATTCGCCCTGTTCGGCGGTATCGTAAGTACGGAAGACGTTTGCCCATGCTGATTCAAAAGCCCAACGACATCCCGAGCCGCGACGTCACGCCGAAAGACGCGTACGTCAACCGCCGGCTGTTCATGAAATCGGCGGTCCTTGCCGGCAGCGTGGCCGCGACCGCGGGCGTATACCGGCTCTTGAACACCGCCGCCCCCGTGCCCGATGCGCCGCGCGAAAAGCTCGCCAACATCGTCCGCCCCGGAACGCAGCCTACCACGCAGGGCGTCGTCCAGGCGGTGCCCGGCTACGACGAAAAGATCGTCCGTGCGTTCAGCACCAATGAGCCAAAGACCTCGCTCCGGGACATCTCTCACTACAACAATTTTTACGAGTTTACCACCGACAAGGAAGGCGTCGCCTCCGTAGCGCAGAACTTCGTCACGAAACCCTGGCAGGTGGAGATTGGCGGGCTGTGCGGCAACCCCAAGACGTTCGGCCTTGAAGACCTGCTGGCCTTGCCGCAGGAGGAGCGGGTCTACCGGATGCGCTGTGTCGAGCGGTGGTCGATGGTGATCCCGTGGGTCGGCTTTCCCCTGGCCACGCTGCTGAGCAAAGTCGAGCCGACCTCGGCGGCGAAATACGTCCGCTTCAAAACACTACACGACCCGAAGCGGATGCCGAATCAGAACTCCGACGTGTTGGAGTGGCCGTACGTCGAGGGGCTGCGGATGGACGAGGCAATGCACCCACTGACGATCCTCGCGACCGGCCTTTACGGCGAAGCGATGCCGCCGCAGAACGGCGCGCCCGTCCGCCTCGTTGTGCCGTGGAAGTACGGGTTTAAGGGGATCAAGTCGATCGTGAAGATCGAGTTGGTGAGCGAAGAACCCGTCTCGTCGTGGACGAACTACTCCGCCAACGAATACGGCTTCTACTCCAACGTCAACCCCAACCACCCCCACCCCCGCTGGAGCCAAGCCGTCGAACAGCGCATCGGCGACGCCGGCTTCAGCCGCCGCGACACGCTGATGTTTAACGGGTACGCAGAACAGGTGGCGCACCTGTATGCGGGCATGGATTTGGACAAGTACTTTTGACGGAAGAGAGTGTTGAGTGTTGAACGTTGAATGTTGTGGGTTGAGATTTATCATTTAAGGCTTGCGACCATCAACCATCAACATTCCACAATCAACAATCGCCCACCCCATGAAAGACTCCCGTTTCGCCAAACTCGTCGTTTTCATCAACGCCCTCGTTCCGCTCGCACTTCTCGCGTGGGATGGGTGGCACGACCGGCTCGGGGCCAATCCCGTCGAGTTCGTGCTACACACGACGGGCATGCTCGCCCTGATTTTTCTCACGCTTTCGCTCACGGTGACGCCGCTGCGGAAGATAACGAAGAAGAATTTTCTCAGCCATTTCCGAAAGATGCTCGGCCTGTACGCCTTCTTCTACGGCTTGCTGCACCTGGCGACGTACTTCGTCTTCATCCGGTCAATCAACCCCGGCGTCGTGTGGAAAGATGTGTGGGAACACCCGTACGTCGCGATCGGGATGGCGGCATTATTCATGCTGGTTCCCCTGGCCGCGACGTCGACGAACGCCGCCATCAAACGGCTCGGCGCCGCGCGGTGGAAACGACTTCATCGCCTCGCATACGTCGCGGCAATCGCCGGCGTGGTTCATTTTTACATGCTGGTAAAGGCCGACACCTTCCTTCCGATCGCGTTTGCCGTGACGGTGGGCGTCCTGCTGCTGTTTCGCGTGGTTGACGGGCTCCGACGGCGTAACAGGTCCGGCATTTCAACCACGACCGTGCCTCGCGCCGCGTAACTTTTCTTATCGCCGAGACATCGCCCACCCCCCGAGCACCACGACCAGGATCGACAGCACGAGCAACGCGATTTTGATCGCGCTCCACGGGCGCTCTCCCTGCACTTCGCCGGTCCGGGCATTCACCAGGAACCGGAACACGCGCCCGCGATACCGGTAGGCGCTGATCCACACGGGCAGCAGCAGGTGTTTGAAAGTAATGTCGCCGTAGCGGGTTTGGACGGAGCTGATCTGCTGGCGGTCGCCGCCAATGTCGGCGCGGATTGTGGCGCGGATGTGGTCATCCATGACGACCTTAGCGCTCGCGAAACCGTCCACAAGGTCAACTTGATACGTCTCGGCGGCGAAACCGCTGAGGTACTCGTCGCGGTACGGGACGAGGGCCGCCAGGTCCCAGGGCTCGAGCGCGTCGGCGTGCTTCGGGGGCAGGGAGCGGCTGGCCAGGACGAGAACGTCATCAAAGCGGTTGCTCACCTGACCACTCACGCCCGTCCAGCGGGTTCTGCGGACTTGCCGAGTCTGTCGGATGCTCCGGCCGTTCATCGTGGTGGTGTAGCTTTGGGTGTCCCAGTAATCGTCCCCGCGCTGGCCGGCGTAGGTACTAAACGCATCGCTGTCGTAGGTCCAGGCGGGGATGTACGCGCCGTCGATGCCCGTGCTCTGCGCGATGCGGGTAAGGTCGCCGGGCGCGAACCATAGTGACGCGGCCCACTGCTTGAACAGGTCGTCCGCCTGCTGGCGCGTGACGTAAAACGGCAGCAGCGATCGCGGCTTGATCTGCTTCTTGCTCGACGCCGTCGCCACGATCGCCGCCCCGCAGAACGGGCACTTGCTGGCCGACACGTCGTGGGTGAAATCCGTCTCGGCCCCGCAGGCCGTGCAACGGACGGCGAGCGTTTCCTGGGTTTGCGCCGACTCGGCGAGCTGCGCCGCCTCGGTTCGAAAATCGAGTTCCTCGATCGTTGCGGCCAGCGGAGCGATGTCGTTCTCAGTGCCGCAGTACGGACACTTCAGACTTGTCGTCCCCGGCTCAAACACCAGGTTCGCCCCGCACTGCCGGCAGGGGAACTGACGCTGGGATAAGATGGCTGGCTGGTCCACGAAAGGTCCGGGGTGCGCGGAGGGAAGGAGAGATTTCAAAACTCAAAACTCAAAACTCGAATCTCGAATTTCAGATCACGAATTTCAAATCTCAAATCTTCGATTTTAAATTTTCAGATCTCAACTTTTACGTCCCTTAGAAATTCCCCGTCATTTCGGCGGCAAAGGCGGCGGGCTTTTCGAAAGAACACCCTGGAGTTCCTGCACATCGCCAGCCTTGATCCACTGTGCCATGCCGTCCCGCCAGACGAGCGTGTCGCGTGAGATCTGATTCAATCGCACACCCTGTTCCATATCTGCGAAACCGACCGGCCCTTCCTGCTTCCCGTCCCGGGCAAAAAACCACGCCGACTCTCCCGGCAGGGCCGGAGGAGTTCCGCCAGCGGCCATGGCCTGCGGCGCGGACCGCTCTCCGCCCGCCCCGCCCATCATCTGGCCCATCTGGTTGGCCATCGCGAAGCCCATTCCCATGCCGATCCCGCTCGCCCCGGCGCCGCTCGGATTCTCCGCGGCTTTCTCCATCGAATTGGCGGCCTGGAATTGCGTGTACTTGCCGAGGTCCCCGATAATTCCCATGCTCGTCCGCTTATCCAGTGCCTGCTCGACCTCCGGCGGCACCGAGATGTTCTCGACCCACAGTTGCACCACCTGCAACCCGAACGCCGCGAAGTCGTCCTTGATGCGGGCGGTGACGAACTTGCCCAGCTCGTCGTAATTGCTCGCCAGATCGAGCAAAGGAATCTTGCTCTCGCCCAGCGTGTCGGCGAACCGCGCCACGACCATGTCGCGGAGCTGCTCGCCGATCTGGTCGGTGCTGAAGCGGCCGTTGGTCCCGACGATCTCCTTCAGAAACGTCGCCGGCTGCACCACCTTGATCGCAAACGTTCCGAACGCCCGCAGCCGCACCGGCCCGAACTCCGGGTCGCGCAGCATGATCGGGTTCTTCGTCCCGAACTTCCGGCCGGTAAACGTCTTCGTCGAAACGAAGTACACCTCGGCCTTGAACGGGCTTTCGAAGCCGTACTTCCAGCCCTTGAGCGTGGAAAGGATCGGCAGGTTCCGCGTGTTGAGCGTAAACGTGCCCGATGTTAGAAACAGGTCCGCCAGCGCGCCCTCGTTCACGAGCGCCGCGACCTGGCTCTCACGCACTATCAACTGCGCGCCGTTCTTGATCTCGTTCTCGTAGCGCGGAAAACGCCAGACCATCGTGTCCGGCGTGTCGTCGATCCACTCGACGATGTCGACCAACTCGCCGCGAAGTTTGTCCCAAATGCTCATGGCCGTCGCCTCCCGATTCCGCCGCGGCGACCTCTCGCCGCGAGCGGGTGCATACATTATCACAGAGCCGACGCGCCGCGGAGAGGGATCTGCGTTACAAAAGCCGGCGCGATTTCAATTCGGTACAATCGCGGCCGGGACCGGAGGACGAAGAAATGAGTGAAGGAATTCAAACCCGCGTATACGGCCCGACGACGGCCGCGGCGGAACTGGAGGCGGCGGGGTTTGTGCT